>JAAXHZ010000316.1 GCA_012270625.1 Dehalococcoidia bacterium
GTCTTGTATCTCTTTCCGAATAGGACGGCAGTATTGAAGAATACGATTTATTGAATTATGCTGGGTGGCGCGTTTCTAGTGGGTTGCTATGACATGCTCTTTGCGACTCGTGTTTAGGAGGATAGCAGGTGGCCGTTGGATACTCGTCAGCAAGATTGATTGGTGTATTAGTTCTGAGTGCGGTTCTTTTGTTGGCTTTGGCAACGATTGCCTGCAGCTCGTCGGAGGAAGCGGCTGAACCAGCAGCTCCGGCGGCTCCGGCTCCGCCAACCGCAGCGCCCGCGTCTCAGGCAGCGCCCACTGCGGCCCCGGCAGCCTCGATGGCAAAAGCGGAGCCGGCGATGATGGAGTGCAAGGTCGGGTGTCTGACTTCACCGGACCCGAATCCCAAGTCGGGCGGCACCGTGAAGACGGCGTGGGGAGCGACAACCAAGCACTTCGACATTCATCAGGGCGGCGCTGGTCACATCATGACGTCGTTCTACAACAAACTGATAGGTCTCGATCCCACGGTGGGTCTTGCCGAGATCACTCCTGAGCTCGCCACGAGCTGGGACATAGCGGACGACGGCATGAGCTTCACTTTCGAGCTTCGCGAGGGCGTCAAGTACCACGACGGGTCGGACTTCAGCGCCGACGACGTGGTGGCGACGTTCGACAGGATAATCTTCCCTGAGAAGTACGAAGGCATGACGAGCGTCAGTCAGAGCCTGTTCGACGCGATCGGCTCGGTCGAGAAGATGGACGACTATGCGGTCAAGTTCGTTCTGAGTAAGCCCAGAGTGTGGCAGTTCGACCTGTTCACGATGACCAGCGCAGTCATATACCCATCTGACGTTCTCGAGGCGAACAACAACGATCTCAGGACCCTGGTGGCGCCGGGGACCGGTCCGTTCAAGTTCGTAGAGAACAAGCCGGGCGAGTTGTGGGAGTTCGAGAAGAACACAGACTACTGGAACTCTGAGCTGCCATACGTCGATACCGTGATAATGCAGCACGTTCCCGCTTGGACCGACAGGGGCACGGCGGTGCTGACTGGCAATGCCGACTTCTCCTGGAACGTATCCAGGGACACGTGGGAAGAGGGAGAGAAGCGTGAGGACGTTCATGTCGCGCTGCTCGACAACTTCGGCGCGCTCGAGGTCAAGTGGAACAATGAGAAGGCTCCGTTCGACGATCCAAGGGTGAGGCGAGCCGTCCATCTGGCGATCAACCGGCACCAGGCAGTCGATGTTTACAGAGAAGAGACCAATATCGTTAGCCGCTGGATGTCAAAGGGCGGTGAGGGCTCGACCCCGGACGAGGAACTCTTCCAGGTACCCGGATACAAGCGGGACAACGCGGACGACATCGCCGAGGCCCAGAGACTCTTGGCCGAAGCCGGTTACCCGAACGGGGAAGGCCTGCGGTCCTTCAGCCTCGTGTCGGCATCCGTTCCCGGACACGCGGAAGTGCTGTCACCGTTCTTCGTGGACCAGCTCAGCACCAACCTGGGCATGGACATAGAGATAAGCGTCGTAGAAAGGGCGCTCGTGTCAGAGGAGTACAAGAAGGACTTCGACCTCGTGCTGAGCACGATCTTCCACTCGCCGGTCAAGAACCACACGCCGCTGTGGCAGGTCGTATGGACTACCGGAGCGTCGCAGAACTTCGGGAAGTACTCGAATCCTGAGTTCGACGCCATCGTAGAGGAGTTGAACGGAGAGCTCGATGCTATGAAGCGAGCAGAGCTGTTCCGCAAGGGCGAGGAGATGTTGGACGCGAATCCGCCGCAGTACCACTTTGGCTTCACCGCGCACATGCCCATGTGGCGCGACTACGTGAAGGGTCTGCAACTGGAGAACAGGGTGCAGACTGAGTGGGGCAGGTTCGAGACCGTCTGGCTGGATAGATAATCCAGAGTAATCTCCGGAGATACCTAAAGGCCGGGGCCGGGCGTGGAGAGCGCGGCCCCGGTCAGCGGCATTAGAATGGACTATCTCGACCTGAGTCCGCGTCAACCTATTGGAGACACCCGCAGGAGAGGCCCTGCAACCCCTGGATTGCCGAGCGGCGAGCCACTTCGTGGGTTCCGGCTTTCGACGGAATGACGGGCGATAACTTCTAGACTGGCACAGGTTCATCGAGTCGAGACGAATTGAGACCACAACCTGATCCCGTGTGACGACTCTGGGAGCTCAGTTTCATGCAGACTTACATTCTCAGAAGGCTGGCGCTCGCCGTGCCGACCGTGTTCGGGGTTACGGTGCTGATCTTCGTGGCGATGCGGCTGCTTCCGGGCGACCCGTTGGAGCAGATCTTCGGAGAGAACACGGGAATCTACGTTTTGAGCGAGGCGGAGCTGGAGGCGGCGCGCAAGAGCCTGGGACTCGACAAGCCACTTGTAGTCCAGTACCTGGTTTGGATAGGGGACGTAGCCAGAGGCGACATGGGCAGCTCGTTCTGGACTGACCAGCCAATCAGCGCGACGATACTCAGGCGGGGTCCGCTGACGATGCAGATAGGCATAGCCGCCGTGATCGTATC
>JAAXHZ010000317.1 GCA_012270625.1 Dehalococcoidia bacterium
AGCAGCTCCAGCACCGGACGGATCAGCTCCTGCTCCGTAACCGCCTCGTTCGGGTCGCTTGAGAGCCTCAGCGCCTCGTAACGCTGCCGCACGCCGTCCCTGAACGCGTCGAAAGCCTCCGCGTCCGATACGGACGCCTGCCACTCGTCCGTGGCCCTTATGCCCTCGGTCAGGAAGTATTCGGTGAAAAGCTGGCCCGGCATCTAAGCTCCTGCGCCGCTCCGTTCGGCAATCTGGACAGCGTAACACTATTGACGTCATCCTCGTCTCGCCGCCTCCATCGTCACCCCGGCGGAGGCCGGAACGACGCGGTGGAGGGGTCAGTTTGTCGAACCTAATTGACCGCTGGGTGTGCCTCCAGTGAGCGAGCCAGAGACCGCGAGGTGAGACAGGGCCTTGCGCCCGCTCGACGGAAATTTTCTCTGAAATGTGTCTCATTCGTTATCATTTGTGGTGATTTCATAGCTGGGCGTCGAGAATCCGCAAGTCACTTGTGAGACGTTCTTGAGTCACTTACGAGACAATTGTGAGACACCTATGAGTCACTCGCGAGACAGTGGTACCGACTGATATGGGGATGGTCCAACCGCAGAATACGCGGAGAGGCCAGAGAGAGCGTCGGTCGGGTTGCCATAGGGGGACTGTAGCACATGCGTGCTGGTGCGTCAAGCGTTGGTGGGACTGGATCGCCGCGTTCAGTGGCCCCCGCCATGAATCATAAAGCGGGTACGCGTGAGATTCGTTCTAGCAGGGTGTTGAAAAACTGAGGGTTCGGGGCCCGAGGGTGATAGGATGCGGTCATCCCACACCCAGGAGCTGTCAATGCGAGGCGAAGCAGCTGCTCAGGCCACGATGCTGACGGCCGTGACACCCGACGCGCTGGTGCCACAGGGCCATCCGATCCGACGTATCAAGCCGATGGTGGACCGCGCCCTTACCGGGCTGTCCCCGACATTCAGTCGGATGTACGCCTCAATAGGACGGCCGTCCATACCACCGGAGCATCTTCTGAAGGGCTGCCTGCTGATGGCGTTGTTCTCGGTGCGCAGTGAGAGGCAGTTCTGCGAGCGTCTTGGGTACGACATGCTCTTCAAGTGGTTCCTGGACATGAACATCCTGGACGTCGGCTTCAACCATTCGGTCTTCTCCAAGAACAAGGAGCGTCTTCTGAGGGCGGACGTGTCGAGGGAGTTCTTCAGGGGGATAGTCGACCAGGCGCGGGACCGCGGTCTGCTGTCGGATGAGCACTTCAGCGTGGACGGTACTCTACTCGATGCGTGGGCATCGATGAAGAGCTTCCGGCCGAAGGGAGAGGACGATCCGCCGCCGGGGGACGGCGGACGTAATCGGGCGGTGGACTTTCGCGGGGAGCGCAGGGTGAACGACACTCATGAGTCGAGGACGGACCCCGGTGCGAGGCTGGCACGCAAGGGTGCTGGCAAGGAGGCGCGTCTGTGCTATGAGGGCCACGTCTTGATGGACAACCTGCAGGGACTGGTGGTTGAAGATAACAGAGGCAGCCGGTACGTCAGAACGGGACGCCGCCCTCGACATGCTCCAGATGGTGCCTAGCAGCGGTCGGATCACGGTGGGCGCCGACAGAGGGTACGACACGAGGGACTTCGTATGGGACTGCCGGGACATGCACATCACTCCCCATGTGGCTCAGCGACAGCGCTCGGCGATAGATGGGCGGACCACCCGGCACGACGGATACAGGTTGTCTCAGCGTGTGCGCAAGCGGGTTGAGGAGGTGTTCGGTTGGGTGAAGACGGTTGGGGGCGGTCACAAGTTGAGGTACCGGGGAGTGGACCGCAACCAGATGTGGGCGGAGCTGACGGTAGCCGGATACAACCTCGTCCGACTGGCCAGACTGGCACAGAGCCCGGCCTGAACACGGCTGTGACAGCGCCGGGCCGACCTCTATCAGGGACAATGCCGGACACCGCACGCCGTCATTGACTCAGATCAACGACCACCTCGACTGTCAGAAACTTCATACGGGACTCGTACGCTACCAAAACAGCTTTCTTCAACACCCTGCTAGCGCCTGTAGGGGAATTGTTACGGAGCTCTCAAGTGGTAGTCGGCAGATCGACTATGTAGCAAGATCAAAGGGCAGGTCGGAGATGTCCCTGAGCCGTCGGCCCTCCGTCAACGTCTGCAACATCTCCATTTGGTCTTCGTTCTCACTTGTCTTGGTGGCCTTGCTAAGCTCTGGAAGAGTCTATGTCCCCTGTTCCCAGGCGAAGAGAGGCCAATCTGGTTGGCATCGGTTCCGCAGTGACGGCCACGATGTGAGGAGTCTTTCCCTTCCTGTTGCGCATCAAATTCAAAGCTTCTGTGCGGGTGTTCTGCACTCGGTCGCTTCTTATAGTCCACTTGCAGGATACGCTCGCATGGAGCGTGCTCTTTGACGTGTTATACCATTTGAGCGTAATGAGGC
>JAAXHZ010000318.1 GCA_012270625.1 Dehalococcoidia bacterium
GCTGATGGTCATTTGTATCTCCTGGTACTGTATGATTCTGCCGGTTACAACAGAATGGGGGGTGTACTCTCTCCTATACTTCATCGTAGCCCGGGTGTGGGGGCGCGGCTACGGGATTCTGGTGCGTGGAAACTGAAATTTCCACCGAGAGGTCAGGATGTGGCAGTCACTTCTCGTTGCCTCCCCCTTCATCTGATATAGTCTGACAGATTCGAGCAGTGTCAGGAGGTGCAGTCATGGGTGATAGCCGACTCGCAATCGATGGCGGAACACCGGTAGTGTCAGAGCCGCTGCCGACCGGTGTGTCTGGCCCCAGCGTCATCGGTGACGAGGAGATAGAGGCCGTCACGGAGGTGCTGAGAAGCCAGGAGCTGTTCCGCTACCCCAAGGACAAGAGCGAGGCGGCTAAGTTCGAAGGAGAGGTGGCGGAGTATCTGGGTGTGAAGTATGCGCTGATGGTCAACTCCGGCACCAGCGCGCTCATCGGCGCACTCACGGGTGTGGGTGTGGGCCCCGGTGACGAGGTCATAGTTCCAGGATACACCTACATCGCCACCGCCGCTGCCGTTATGGCCACTGGCGCAGTGCCTGTAATAGCGGAGATAGACGAGTCTCTCGGACTCGACCCACAGGACATCGAGAAGAAGATCACTCCCCATACCCGGGCTGTCGTTCCCGTCCACATGCGCGGCGTCCCCGCACGACTGGACGACATTCTGACGATCGCGCGCAAGCATGGACTGAAGGTGGTGGAAGACTGCTGCCAATGTGTCGGAGGAGCCTACATGGGCCGAAGTGTGGGCACGTATGGTGACGCTGGCGCGTGGAGCCTGAACTACTACAAGACGATCTCTTCGGGTGAGGGCGGTCTTGTGTTCACGAATGACCGCGACATATACGAGCGCGCGTGCTTCGCCGCCGATCCCGGGCTGCCCATGTGGACGTCTAATGAGGAAGACGTCGAGTGGCGCAATGATCCGTTCCCTCGACAGACATATCGTCCCAGTGAGGTGCTGGCTGCGATCGCGCGCGCGCAGCTGTCCAAGCTCGACGACATCCTCGAGCACCAGAGGTCGCTAAAGCGGGTGTTCCTCGAAGGGCTGGAGGAGGCGAAAGGGTATCGTATTCAGCATGTAGATGACCCTGCCGGCGACACTGGGGTATCTGCGTCAGTCATCGTGCACGACAAGGAGCTGGCAGTCGGGTACGCGCACGCGCTGAACGCTGAGGGTGTCCAGGCGGCCACCGTGTACAACGATGGCTTCCCGGACAGGCACATCTACACCTACTGGGACTCGATCCTGGAGAAGCGCTCTCATCACCCATCCGGGTACCCGTGGAACGATCCGAGCTACAAAGGGAACGTCGAGTACTCCAAGGACATGTGTCCCCAGACTCTGGATATTCTTGGGCGCAGTTTGCGATTCGACTTCAACATGAACATGACGGTCGAGCACGCGCGGCTCATGGCTGAAGCGCTGAACAAGGTGGACGCCGGCTTGGAGGGGTAGAGAGGATGGTTCCGCAGGCTTCTGGATCCCACAACAAAGAGTTGATGCGTAGAGTGCGAGAACGGAAGATGTCGTCTGGTGCAAATGTGACGACCTGGGCGATCCTTCGGGCACGTGACGCTGATCGCAAATGACCGTAATCGTTGACGCTTCCGTGCTGGTCTCGGCTCTGGTCGGATCAGGAGCCGGAGGCAGGTGGGCGGAGTTCCTGATTGAGTAGAATCAGATATCCGCCCCTGTTTAGCGCACCGCCAGCGTGTCTATTCCAATATAATCCCACGTCAGAGATAGGGGCGACTCTGACCGGTCGCCCCTGTTGTGTTTGGCTTACGCCCTGTACTGGTCTATCCCGACGGTGGATACGCCTTCGCCTGTGGGCATTACGAGGGTCTTGGCGCGGTCTGCGCCAACAACTACGATGTGCCAGCGGTCCACGCTCTCCAGCATCGGCACGGTGATGTCCAGCCGCTCCTTTTCGGTCAGACCTTCCAGCCAGCTCCACTGCTTTCCGACACGGGCGTCGTCTATGGGCATGTACTGGATCAGCTTGCCCAGACTGTGGTTGGCGTGGTAGTGGATGAACTGCTTGGCTTCTTTCTTGGAGAAGCCCTGTCCGCCGACGGGCCGGGCGACGTCCGGGGGCATGAAGATCAATCGCTCGGCGCCGTGAGTCGCGCCCAGCCCCATCGTGCCAAACGTGCTGCCATACGCGATGGTCTTCAGCAGACCTTCAGCCGAGGTGTTGCCCTGATCCTGGACGTCCAGCTCGCCGTCGGTGATGAACACGCTTACGGCGCTCTCGTCGGAGCCGAATCCCTGGTCAACGTGGAACGGCCGCCAGGGACTCATCTCTTCGTTCTCGGCGATGCAGTGGACGAACTTACGGGTCGTGCCGATGGTGTCCATGTCCATCTGGCCTGGATACCAGTAGCCCAGGTTGCGCAGACACAGCGAGAAGGCGCGCCCGATGGTGATGTTCACCTCGTTGTCGCGACCGGGGCCGAGTCCTGAGCGCGGGTTGATTCCAAGCTCTTTGGCAATTGGACCGTTCACGACCAGCATGGGCGCGTGCGGGCTGGTGGACATCAGCAGAGACTTTCCGCCGTGCTCGCCAACTTCCGACAGCGCCTTCACCGCGGCTATGATGACAGGCATCTGCTCAGGCTTAGCGCCCGCCATTGCCGCGTTGATGGCGATCTTCTCAACGGTGGCCAGACCGAAGCCCGGGGGCATGTCGCACACCAGGTCGTCCCTGTCGAGGCCCGTACCGGCGACCAGATCGGCGACGGCCTCCGGTGTCGGCGGATGCAAAATCAGGGAGTCGCCCCAGTCGCGCATCAGCCACTGCTCGTTCATCTTCAGAATCGCGTCCCACTGGTCCTCACCCTCGAAGCGCTCGATGGTCGTCGCGGTATCGCGCTCCCTGCGACCGTGCGCCTGATCGACTGTGAGCACTTCGACGATGTCGTCGATTACCGCTTCTGTCTGGCTGATGCACAGGTCGGGGGCCAGGTTGCGGTAGATCCTGGGGACTATCACGAACTGCAAGTCCGGCATTGCGAAGGCTCGCGAGCTTGCGATGGCGTCCTCCTCGAATCGACCGGACACGATCGGGATGGCGGGCTTACCCGTCTTCTCGATCTCAATCATGTCGTGGACCATCCACGACGC
>JAAXHZ010000319.1 GCA_012270625.1 Dehalococcoidia bacterium
GACCTCTGCTATACTCTGCACGGTCTGAAGCATCCATTTTGAGGAGACACGCATGTCATACCAGTTCATCACATACGAGCGGAAGGGTCGGATCACATACGTAACGATCAATCGTCCTGAACGCCTGAACGCGCTCCATCCTCCGGCAAACGCCGAGCTGCACGACGCATTCAACAGGTTCAAAGACGACCCGGACGCTTGGGTTGCCATCCTGACCGGCACCGGAGAGAGGGCGTTCAGCGCCGGCAACGATCTCAGGTACACCGCCGAGCGTGACCAGGGGCAGCACGGTGATCAGGACCCCAACGTCCGTTACGCTCACGCGCCGTTCGGTGGAATAACCTCAAACTTCGAGTGCTGGAAGCCGATGATAGCGGCCGTTAACGGTTACGCGCTCGGAGGCGGGTTGGAGACCGCGATGGCCTGCGACATCATCATCGCAGCGGACCACGCCGAGCTCGGTCTGCCAGAGCCTCGTGTCGGCCTGTACGCAGGCGCTGGCGGGGTGTTCAGACTCCCGCGTTTCGTTCCCACGAAGATAGCTATGGGAATGATGTTGACCGCGCGGCGGATCAGCGCTCAAGAGGCGTATCGAATTGGACTGGTGAACGAGGTCGTGCCGTTGGCTGAACTCATGCCGACGGCGGAACGATGGGCCAACGAAATCCTGGAGTGCGCGCCTCTCTCGATTAGAGCAAGCAAGCAGATGGGATACATGGGCCTGGACTGGCCGCTCGACGTTGCCATGTCTCGCAACTACAGCGAGGCGCAGAAGCACAACTCCTCCGCGGACAGGATCGAAGGCCCCCGAGCGTTCTCTGAGAAGCGCACTCCCAATTGGACGGCATCCTGACTCTGCCCCAGACGGTCAGTTACAAGAAAGCAAAGGAACGGGAATGGAATCATCCAGCGAGTGGCAACTACCGACCGGCGTTCGACCCACGCGATACGCTCTTAACCTGGAGCCTGATCTCAACACTTTCAAGTTCGACGGCTACGTTTCGATCGACATCGAGGTGTCAGAATCAACTTCTGAGGTCGTGCTGAACAGCGCGGAGATCGACATCCACTACGGTCGCATCACCCTCGAAAGTGGCTCGTCTTATCGAGCGACCGGTGTCTCCTTTGACGAGGAGCGCGAGACTGTGACCGTCTCCTTCGACAGCCCCATCCCGGCAGGAACAGCGCAGCTCGGAATCGATTTCACAGGGGAGCTCAACGACAAGCTGCGTGGCTTCTACCGGTCCTCGTACACGGACGTAGATGGAAACCAGCGCTGGATGGCGACGACTCAGTTCGAGTCCACAGACGCGCGCAGAGCGTTCCCATGCTGGGACGAACCGGCGATCAAGGCCACGTTCGACGTGACGCTCATTGTCCCTGAAGAGCTTGAGGTCATTTCGAACACCGAGCCGGTTGCTACGACCGTGGGAGCCAGCGGCAAGAAGTCGGTTCGTTTCGCGGAAACTCCGGTCATGTCCACGTATCTGCTCGCGTTCATAGTGGGCGATTTGGCTTGCGTCCAGGATCGTACGGATGACGGCGTGCTGATGCGAGTGTGGGCAACACGCGGCAACGAGGACAAGGGCCGGTTCGCGCTCGAAACTTCGATGGACCTTCTGGACTACTTCCATGAGTATTTCGGAGTCCCCTATCCGCTGACTAAGCTGGACCATATAGCAATCCCGGACTTCGCCGCCGGCGCAATGGAGAACTGGGGCGCGATCACGTACAGAGAGGTTGCGCTTCTCGTGGACCCAGAGAACAGCTCCGCGGGAACACGCGAGATCGTCGCGGCAATTGTCTCGCACGAGATGGCGCACCAGTGGTTTGGAAATCTCGTCACCATGGAGTGGTGGGACGACCTCTGGCTCAACGAGAGCTTCGCGTCTTGGATGGGGGACAAGGCCGTCGATTACCTGCATCCGGAGTGGGACATGTGGACGCAGTTCCTGACCCACGACACCGGCTCGGCTCTCAACCTCGATGGGCTTCGCAACTCGCACCCAATAGAACAGGAGGTCGGCAATCCGGCGGAGATCGGTCAGCTATTCGACGCCATCAGCTACTCGAAAGGCGGCTCCATTCTGAGGATGCTGGAACACTACCTGGGAGCAGAGGATTTCCAGAAAGGCCTCCAGATATACATCAAACGGCACGAGTACGCGAATGCCCGGACACGGGACCTGTGGAACGCGCTCGGAGAGGCGTCCGGACAGCCGGTGGCCGAGATCATGGACACGTGGACATCGCAGACCGGCTATCCGGTACTGGACACGACTGTGAGTCGCTCTGATGACACAATCGAGGTTGGTCTTTCCCAGTCCAGGTTCCTCTATGACGATGTCCTGGGAGATGACGGGGAAGACGATACCCTGTGGAAGGTCCCCATCACCGCGAGAACAGCATCCAACGCGGATCCGGCGCGAGAACTCATGGATGACGCTGAGGCCACCCTCAGTCTGAGTCCCTCGACTTTCGGGCAGACTGACGAATGGATAAAGGTCAATCCTGGCCAGTCCGGGTTCTACAGGGTCAAGTACACGGACGATGAAGTCGAGAGGCTCAAGACGCCCATCAGAAATCTCACGCTTCCGGCCCAGGACAGACTCGGATTGCAGTCCGACGCTTACGCCTTGGCGAAAGCCGGACACATCCCGGCCTCGGCATACCTGAACCTGGCTGAGGCATACTCAAACGAGATAGACCCGTCCGTAGCCAGCGATCTCGCGGCGTGCCTCAACGCACTAGACAACCTCCTGTCAGACGAGGAATTCCACACCGCCTATCAGGCGTTCGGACGCAGCATATTCAAGCCGATCGGCGAACGCGCAGGGTGGGACGCGAGGGACGGAGAGGGACACAGGGACGTGCTGCTCCGGTCCACGGCGCTCGGCCAGCTGGGCCGGTTCGCCGACGTGGATACGCTCGTCGAGGCCAGCAGGAGATTCGAGCGCTACAGAGAAGACTCCGCAGCGGTCCCGGCGGACCTCAGATCGGTGACGTTCTCGATGGCCGCCCAGCAGGGCGACCAAGACCTCTACGACGTGATGTGGGAGCTGGAACAGGGAGCGACGCTCCAGGAAGAGAAGATGCGTTTCCTGGGCGCGCTTTGCGGCTTCAGTGATGAGGCGCTTCTCCAAGAGACGCTTGAACGGTCGCTGAATGACGACTATGTACGCAGCCAGGACACCATCCGGGTCATGGTAGGAGTAGCGTCCAACAGGAATGGTCGAGAGCTGGCCTGGCAGTTCCTCAAGGACAACTGGGCTGAGTTCGACCGACGCTACGGCGAGGGCGGATTTGCGATAATGAGGCTCGTCAGCATCTCGTCGCTGTTCACTACCCAAGAAAAGCGCCAGGAGATCGAGGAGTTCTTCGCCGCCAATCCGGTTCCAGCGGCAGAACGAACGATTCGGCAGGGTCTGGAGCGAATGGCTATCAACATCGCGTGGCTCGATCAGAATCGGGAAGACCTTGCTCGCTGGCTGGTAGCCTAGAATTTCCGCAGGGCGACGATCAACGATCAAGAGCAGAGATGGCGGCTGAGTCCGACTCTCCGGCCCCTAAACCTCTTTGTGCGAGGCCGAGCTGGTCTATCGCAGCGGATCGGCTCTGGCGGGCGGCCCTGGACGTGGTGTTTCCCATCGCTTGCCTGGGCTGCGATTCTCGCGGGCGGTTCATCTGCGCCGCGTGCGCTGACGACATGCCCAAGCTCGACCGACCGTTCTGCACGGTCTGCGCCAACCCTGGTGTGAGTGGCGTCTGCTCGTGGTGCCGCGCGCACGCGCCTTCGATAGACGCGATTCGCTCCCCGTTCCTATACGTGCCAAACAGCCCCATCTACAAGGCGATCACAATGCTGAAGTACCGAGGGATGCGAGCCATCGCACCCGAAATGGCTGAGCTTCTTCACTCGTATCTCTCGGCCCGGCGTTCAGGGAACCCCGACGTCATCGTGCCGGTGCCCAGTCATCAGTCGCGAGTCAGGCAGCGTGGCTACGCTCAGGCAGCGCTGATTGCCGCAGAGCTGGGGCGCAGGATGAACTTGCCAGTAAGCGCGAGCGCGCTGGAACGAGTCAGAAACGCGCCGTCTCAACTCGAGACCGAGTCACGCGAGGGTCGATGGGCGAACGTTCAGGCGGGATTCGAGTCCAAGTCCCGTCTTGACGGCGCGAGCGTCCTACTGGTGGACGACCTGGTTACGACGGGATCGACCGCCTCGGCGTGCGCATCTGCGTTGAAGTTGGCAGGCGCGCGCCGCGTCATAGGTCTGTCGGTAGCCAGGGCTCCGTAGGTCAGACACGGACGAACTTGGAAACGCGCTCGCCCCTGCCGATCTCGGTAACGTAGATGCTGCCATGGGAGTCCACGCAGATGCCGTGACCGCCGATCAGCGTCCCCAGGCCCGCGCCTTCGTTGCCGCGCCAGCGCGTTATCAGCTCGCCGTCCATCGTCCATATGCTGACGCCGTTGCCGCCACCCTGTTCGATGACGTAGATGGTGTCGTCATGAATCCAGAGGTCGCCGGGAGCGACCATGTCTGTCCATTCTTCGAGGAAGCCGCCTTCGTCGTCGAATATCTGGATGCGATCATTCTCGCGGTCAGCGATAAAGACCCTGCTGTTCTTGTCAACCCATACATTGTGGAGCAGCGCGAACTCGCCAGGGCCGGTGCCCTGCTTGCCCCATGACTTGACCAGCTCTCCATCGGCGGTGAACTTGTGGACGCGGTGGCCGCCGTAGCCGTCAGAGACGAACATGTGGCCGTCAGGCGCAATGGCCAGCCCTGACGGCATGTTGAACGGCATGCCCTGGAACGACGGTGACGGCGCGAGCTTCTCGCCAAGAGTCCGAAGCGCCTCTCCGCCGGGCGTGTACTCGGTAGCGATATGGTAGTCGCGATCGACCAGCCAGACGTTGTCGTTTGGCGCGATGTAGATGCCGTGCGGATTTGCGGAGAACGTCCCCTCTCCCCAGGAGCTTATGAAGCTGCCATCGGTGTTCCAGATCGTTACAGGGTGCAGACCTCGGCTGAATATGTACACCTCATCGTTCGAGTTCACAGCGCC
>JAAXHZ010000320.1 GCA_012270625.1 Dehalococcoidia bacterium
CATGCCGATCAGCAACACGCATCCGCGACGCAAACACCTGTGGCATGAGACCTGCACTCACGCTCTGGAAGTGGGTCACAGGCTGCGAGCCGGAAGAGGAGAGCAGTGAACAGGCGCCCACATAGGTCTTGAAGTCTGTTTATCGTACCTGGATAGGTTCAGGACGAACCTTTGCGGCCGTTACAGCTGCTGAATTGTGGATACAGTAGGCTCAGTCGGAGGAAGGCAGCTTTCTGGGCTGCTGAACAGGCATTTCGGTCTGGCAGCAAAGGATAGCGCCCACTCCCGGCTTGGTGCACAGCACCATTGTGCCGCATGACTCACACTGGTAACGTCGTCCTAGCTGGTTTGGCATTTGGAGTTCACCTCGGTAGTCGGCCGCCTTGTCGCGCCTGGCCGATGAGCGGCTACTTCTTGCTCAGCGGCTCGCCGCAGCAGTGGATGTCTCCTTCATCGGACCCTCTGGTGACGACGAATTCGGCGCCGCACTTGACGCAGGAATACCGCTTTCCCGTTTCTGTGGCCACTGTCAATACCTCGTTCACATTGGCTTGGGAAATTATATCTGTGGCCTTGAACTGAGTCAACGATTGGAGGCTGGATAGGAAACAGGCAAGGACTTGATGTACTGGATCAGCTCGGCGGCGGTGGAGTAGTCGCGTATTCCTCTCCGACGGATCGTAGGGATTACGTAGAAGGTCGAGATTCCTTCAGACCACAGGTCGAGCGCGAGTTCTTTGGCGATTTCCAGGCCGGACTTTCCCTCGTCCAGGTCTTGACGGATTCCGTCTGGGATGTTGCCGAAGTCAATGCCGTCCTGGGCCAACACCTGGACTCCGGCGAAGACCGGGAACTCTTGAAAAGAGCGGGTCGAAATACGACTTCTCAAGTCCCTGACTTCGGGTGCATCGAAGTGAGCCTGCGAAAGCAGGAATTCGGCCCCGGCCATGATCTTGCGAGAAGCGAGTGAGGCCTCGGATTCGATGCCCTTGCCTATGTCCACTGTCGCTCCCGGGCAAAACGAGGTTGGGCTGCTCAGGGAGAGGCCTCTAAAGTCGCGGCTTTGATTCATCCTGGAGATGTCGGATAGAAGAGCGGTCGTCGTATAGTCGTTTACCGATTTCACCAGATCCGAGTCTCTGACCCCTATGGGGTCGCCACGTACGACAACCACGTTGTGAAGTCCTGTCCAAGATGCTCCAAGCAGCAGACTCTGGATCGCAATTCGGTTCATGTCGCGTGTAGCCAGAGTGAACAGGGCCGGTTTTCCAAGACATTCGAGAACGTATCGGGCGGCGAATACCGAGTTCACCCTGACGGACAGTCCTGGGTTGTGGGCCACGGAGAGAAAGTCAGCGTCGAGAGCGGCTGATTCCCGGAGCGCCCCCGGTGCCCCGCCACGAGGCGGTGACACATCGCAGATAACGACCGGCTTGCCGGCCGAGGACTGTACAGTTTCAGTAACCGTTGTCATTCGCTTTGGACGTGTACTGACTGGACTCAATCAGGAACGGCCGGGGACTCCGAGGATCCCCGGCCGCCATAGGTTGTCGTATAGTCGAGGGCGGCTGGCTACTTCCACCCCATGCTTCCATCCTTGCGCGGGATCAGCGACACCCGGTGTCCTTCCGGACAGCGGTATCGCTCCTCCCGTATCTCCTTACGTTTGCCACTCAAAGATGACTGCTCCATTTCCACGTCAGTCTCACAGAACGGACACGTTACTCCGAACACGATTCGGTTGCGGAGACGACGCAGCTGGACATGGGCCAGCGTCTCGGCCAGCTTAGGGGCGTCACCCATGTACCTGAACACGAAGCGCGTGCCGGCGCTCATGAGGTTCTTTTTCCCTATTCGAGCGGGAGGTGTGTAGCTGTAGTCCACGTATCCACACGAAAGGCACTGGGGCTCGTAGTACATGGAAACCAGGGGTGCCTCGCATCGAGGGCATATGCTTTGCTGGGTTTGCGAATTTGTATCGGTCGATGGCGCCGACGAGATCACCATATCCCTAACTCCTCTTGACAGTAGCTCTGGTATCGACCTGGGATTGTTGTGCGTGAGTCAGCTCTGCACCAGTGAGATGGGAACTTACTGAGCAGTCTCTATTCACACGCACGCCTGTACTCAGGACGAAGAATGTTCCAAGTTCGTTCAGCCATGGCCTGACAGGGCCATGAACACCTTGACCCGAAGGTCTAGCGGGCGGAACGCTGTCCAGCTAACTGGAATCCCCCTCGTTCCACACGCTTCTGCATGCAGAGATCTGGAGACTCGTCGGAGAATCGGAACTCAGCGACGGGACGGCCAGGTCGCTTAAAATTATAGATAGCCCTGCCTTAGCGGTTTCAAGGTAACGAACCAACAAATTATTAAGAAAATTCTAGGAACTGTACGAATTTTAGCTTGGGTTATGTTGGAGACGCCTATTCATGGGTTAATCGCGACTTTTGCCTACACAGCGCGTGTGCCAAACCCAAGCCGTGTCATGAGTTTTCGCTGAAATGAGGAAGGGTTTAGGTGGATAGGTAAGCCAGCTACTCCTTGCACTGAGGATCCGGCGTGGTCAGCGGAAAATTGCATGAGCGCAAATTTGTTTGCTATAGTCCGATTGCCTTTCATAGCGAGTTTCAGCATTCCCATGAGGTATGACCCCAGTGCCCATGAACATTGTCGTCTGCGCGAAACAAGTCGTCGATCCAGAGACGCCCGCTTCGGCGTTCCGAATCGATCCTGACGCAAAGAGAGTGTTGCCTGCGGCGGGAATCCCACCTGTCGTCAACGGGTTCGATGAGAACGCTGTTGAAGCCGCGCTCCAGCTCAAGGAATCTGTCGGCGCGGCCGTTACCGTACTGTCCGTGGGCAGCGGATTCGTAATGGACGTGATGAAGAAGCCCCTGTCTATGGGCGCTGATAACCTGATCCTGATTGACGATCCAGCGGTTGCCGAACTCGATGCGTTCGCAACTGCCAAGGCGCTCGCGGAGGCCATCAGGAAGATAGGCGACGTCGATCTCGTTCTGTGTGGGCGACAGGCGTCCGACTGGGACAACTCGATGGTGCCGCTGGGCGTTGCGGAGCTCTTGGGTCTGCCGTGCGTAACCCTCGCTCAGAAGATCGAGGTCGAGGACAGCGGCATTGTAGTGCAGAGGGCGCTCACAGATGGGTACGAAGTTGTCAAAGCGCCGCTGCCTGCGCTGGTTACGGTCAGCAACGAGCTTGGGGAGCCGCGATACCCGACGCTCAGGGGTATAATGATGGCAGGGCGGAAGTCGCCCACAGTGTGGGCCGCAAGTGACCTCGATCTCGATGAGTCTTCGCTGGCGCCCAAGCTGACGCTGGAGGACCTTTACGTGCCCGTAAGCGATCAGCAGTGCGAATTCATCGAAGGGGAAGATGAGGGCGATGCAGGCAGGAACCTCGCGCTGAAGCTCCGCGAAGCAAGGTTGATTTAAGTACAGCACAGCTTAACAGTGAGTCGGAGCAAATAAAATGCCAGGCATTCTGGTCTTCGGGGAGATGAGCCAAAGCGGACTCGGCAGTGTGACCGGGGAGTTGCTCGGGGTCGCAAGGTCGTTGTCTGCGAAGACAGGGGATGAGATCGCAGTCGCTCTACTGTCTGACTCGGTAGGAGGGGGGGCAGCCGAATCTATCGCTCTGGGCGCGGATAAAGTGTATCGCGTCGAAAGCGCGCTGCTGTCGGAGCCTCAGATCGACGTCCACTTGGAGGCTTTTAGCCAACTAGTCAATCAGACCGAACCTTCTATTGTGCTAATTGGAAGGACGCCATTGGGAAGAGATGTGGGACCACGCCTTGCCTTCAGACTCGGCGTGGCAGTCGCTCAAGACTGCGTCGAGGTGTCGGTCGATGCCGACACTGGACGAGTCGTGGCCATCCGTCCGGTGTATGGTGGCAACGCGATGTCACGTGTGTCGTTCACTGGCGACTCGACCCAGGTTGTG
>JAAXHZ010000321.1 GCA_012270625.1 Dehalococcoidia bacterium
CCACTACCACTGTGGCCGACCTCCTACGCGGTCGACTGCACATAGTTTGAGGCTGATGATCGGCGGACGACGACGATGGCACGGAGCGGTTCTCGGCGCCATCTGCTGGGGCATGGACCCATGCAGCGGTCCTGATCGACAACGAGCGTGTAGGCGGTCAGAGCGACATGATGACTCTCCAGTCACAGCCGGGGAATCCGCGTGCCAGCACCTGCAGTCAACCCAGCCAACCCGTTCACCTCACCTTGGCAATGGCTGCATTCTCGGAGATGATAGGCAAATATGGCGAAGGCTGAAGCCAGTGTCGAAGAGCTGGTGGGAATGATTGAGCGCGGCGAGTTGCGGCTTCCAGAGATGCAGCGCCGCTATGTTTGGCGTTCGACTCGGGTTCGGGATCTACTCGATTCGCTGTATCGGGGGTACCCGTCTGGTGCTATTCTGTTGTGGGAGACAGACGAGGATGTTCCTCTGCAGGAATTCGCCCTCGATCAGCACGGCACTCCCTACCGAGGCATCCGACTGCTCCTCGACGGGCAACAGCGGCTGACGTCGCTCGCGGCTGTGATTCGCGGCCAGCCCATTGGAGTCCGTGGGCGCCGTCGACCAATCGAGGTTCTGTTCAATCTGGAGCACCCCGAAGACCTTGAAGTCGTGACGGAAGTGAACGAAGATGGTGACGAGGAGCGGATCGCGGACGAGGAAGACTCCAGCGACGACGAACTCGAGAGACGGCTTAACCGCATGACTTTCGTAGTGGCCACCAAGAAGCTCGAGCAGCTTCCTCAGTGGGTCAAGGTCACCGAGGTATTCAAGATCGATAGCGACAGGCCATTCCTGAGGCGCGCCGGGGTCACGGACCTCGAAGATCCTCGTTCTGAGAAGTACAGTAAGCGCCTTGCGCGTTTGCGTGCTGTGCGGAAGTACAACTACCGCATCGACATCCTTGAGCGTGCACTGTCGTACGACGAGGTCACAGAGATCTTCGTCCGTGTAAACTCTCTCGGAGCGAAACTACGCAGCTCTGACCTAGCACTGGCTCAAATTACTGCCAAGTGGCGTGGTGCGCTGAAAGTCCTTCAGAAGTACCAAGATCAGTGTACACAGGTAGGCTTCGATTTGGAGCTTGGTGTCCATCTAAAGAACCTCGTTGTCTTTGCTACAGGCCAGTCGCGGTTCCATACCGTCGGAAACCTTTCCGTCGAGACGTTGCAGCAAGCCTGGGACGAATGCGTGCAAGGGATGGACTTCGCAATCAACTTTCTCAAGAGCAACGCTCACCTTGACAGCTTGGCGTTGCTCTCGTCACCGTTCTTGTTGGTCACGCTCGGCTACTATGGACATGTGCAGCGCTACGAAGTCAGTCCCGAAGAGGCGCAGGATCTACGTCGCTGGTTGCTCGTCGCGAATGCCAAGGGCCGATACTCACGAGGGTCGAGCGAGACTCTCCTGGACCAGGACCTCTCGATACTACGTCGGCGCAGCGGAGCGACCGAGCTCGCCGAGCGGCTTCGGTTGCAGGTGGGGCGTCTCGCCATTACGCCGGGTGAGCTCGAGGGCCGCACCCAGCGTAGCGCCCTTTTCAAGACAATGTTCCTTGCTTTCAGAGGTGGCGAGGCTCGCGACTGGCACTCGAACCTCGCCATCGCACTTGGACACCGTGGCGTTCAGCATCGGCTTCAGTTCCACCACATCTTTCCAAAGACGGTCTTGACGAAAAGCGGTTGGAGTAGTCGTGACGTTAATGACATCGCCAATCTTGCCTTCATCAGTGGCAAGACCAACCGCCGCATCAGCGACCAGCCGCCGAGCCACTACTTCCCGCCACTGATAGAGAAGGCAGGCGTCGCNNGCGTTCCAAGCGCAGTGCATCCCGACCGACGGTAGACTCCTTGAGGTTAGCAACTACAAGGAATTCCTCGAAATGCGACGTAGGCTCGTCAGTCGACGCCTGAACGATTTTCTCGGCATCGAGCAAGAGTGATCGGTGGGCCTTACGTCCTGGATCGTCCGCCCGGCGAGGATCTGCCTCAGCCGTAGCGGGGCTGCGGATGTTCTGTGCTGGCTGCGCGAGCACCCCTCGCTGACGTGCCGAGTAGTCCAGAACAGCCTCCGGCCGATCCATGGGACTGTATGTCGG
>JAAXHZ010000322.1 GCA_012270625.1 Dehalococcoidia bacterium
TCCATCTTGTTGATGAAGCAGATGCGGGGGACGTTGTAGCGATCAGCCTGTCGCCATACTGTCTCCGACTGCGGCTGCACTCCGGCAACCGCGTCAAAAACAACGACGCCTCCGTCAAGAATGCGGAGGCTTCGTTCCACTTCGGCGGTAAAGTCCACGTGGCCTGGGGTGTCTATGATATTGATGGTGTACTGTTTCCAGGCGCAGGTCGTGGCAGCCGAGGTAATGGTGATGCCCCGCTCTCGCTCCTGCGCCATCCAGTCCATGGCGGTCGTGCCCTCATCCACGCCGCCGATCTTGTAGATTCGACCGGCGAAGTAGAGCACACGCTCGGTGACAGTCGTTTTGCCGGCGTCTATGTGCGCTATGAACCCGATGTTTCGGGTATTTTCGAGCAGATCGTTGTTCATCTCCGCCTTGCCGATTCGCCCGTGGGCGTTGGGACTAGTCCCCTTACCAGCGATAGTGCGCGAAAGCTCGGTTAGCTTCGGCCATCCGGTAGAGATCTTCCCTGCGTCTGACGGCCGATCCCTGGCCTCGGGCGGCCTCGGCGAGCTCTATCGAAAGACGCTCGGCCATTGGCCTGCCGCGGCGAGATCTCGCCGCCTGGATTATCCATCGCATCGACAGCGCAAGCCTGCGCTCCGGTCGGACCTCGGTCGGCACCTGGTAGGTCGCGCCGCCCACTCTGCGAGACCGCACCTCGACCATCGGCATGGTGTTGCGAATTGCCTGCTCGAACACCTCTTGCGGCGGACGGCGGACCTCATCGGATGCAAGGTCCAGAGCGTCGTACACGATCTTCTGAGCCACCGTCTTCTTGCCGTTGAGCATCACCTTGTTGATGAACTGGGCAAGCTCCACGTTATGGAACTTCGGGTCGGGTATGACCTCGCGCCTCTCGGCTCTTCGTCTTCGCGCCATCCGGTATCCTCGATTACTGCTGGTCTTAGGGTCGTTCTTCTAAAGGACTCCGGGGTCCCTCTTTGCGCCGTACTTGCTGCGTCCGCGCTTTCTATCAATCACGCCTTCGGTGTCCAGGGCGCCGCGAACGATGTGGTAGCGCACACCGGGCAGGTCCTTCACTCGTCCGCCCCTGATCAGGACTACAGAGTGCTCCTGGAGGTTATGGCCCTCTCCGGGAATGTATGCGGTGACCTCCATCTGGTTGGTCAGCCGCACCCTGGCGACCTTTCGCAGCGCGGAATTCGGCTTCTTAGGGGTCTGTGTGCGTACCTGTACGCACACGCCGCGCTTCTGCGGAGACCCCGACCCTCTGCGGGTGCGGTTTTTCAGCGAATTGAACGAGTATCGAAGGGCCGGGGCCTTCTCCTTCTTGTTCTTGGAGCGGCGCGGCTTCCGTACTAGCTGATTGACTGTGGGCATTAAAAGACCCCTGCTATACGTCGAATCTGGGAACAGATAAAAAGCAAGCCGTCAACAAGTAACGACAAACGGGGATTTTACCTAGATTCTTAAACAGTGTCAAATTCAGCGGCGGAGAAAATTGCGTCAGGGCAATTTTCGAGGAGTGAGGAGTGAGAGTCTTCTCTGGCTCGATTTCAAGCGGTCGTGGCGAGCATGCTAAACTCTGGCCTCTCGGACCTAGTCGGAATCGGTCTGTCACGACTCTCCTGTGTGTTGGTTCTAGCACAATCTCAGGATACAAGTCGGTATCTCCCTGTGGGGTCCGAGATCCCCTCTCCCTCAGGGCTGACAGG
>JAAXHZ010000323.1 GCA_012270625.1 Dehalococcoidia bacterium
TGGGGTGAGGGTGAAAAGCACGAATGAGTACCCATCTCAGCCCTGGGAGAGATGGGTTACCAGCCGAATTATTCACACCCCCTCATGCAGAAAGGATCCATATGAGACAAAGCCCAGCGGATGATCAGGTACGCAGACCTACCTCATATCCTGGGTGGAACGGTACGCTGCCGCGCCATCGCGCGAGCCTGATCCTGCGGCGTGACGACAGGCTGCTGCTGGTCAGAGACCGCGGACGCGACACCTACGCGCTGCCAGGAGGCGGAATCGAGGACGACGAGCTCCCGATCATAGCGGCAGCCAGGGAGCTCCACGAAGAGACCGGTCTGGAGGCCACGTCCATCAGGTATCTGTTCACGCACGAGGGCAAGTACAACGATCACCACCTGTACGAAGTCGAGGCCGAGGGCGAGGTCGTTGTCCAGGGCGAAGTGGACGGCTTCACGTGGTGGGACACGAAGGACGATACGCCGGTGTATCCGCACGTGAGGGGAATCGTTACTAGGCTCGATCTGATCTCGGAGGGTGACGGATGACATCAATTCTTATCGCGAGCGGTCGCATCATAGACCCGGCTGAGGGCGTGGACATGGTCGGGAACGTTCTGATCGAGGACGGCAGAGTCGTTCGCGTCGAAGCTGACATCACGCCGCCAGAGGGTGCGCGGGTCATCGACGCGGCAGGCATGGTCGTCTGTCCAGGGTTCATCGACGTGCACTGTCACCTGCGGGATCCTGGCCTGGAGTACAAGGAGACCATCGCCACTGGCACACGCGCTGCCGCGAAGGGTGGCTTCACGACGGTGTGCGCGATGCCGAACACGGAGCCGACCATGCACACTCGCGCCACGGTGGAGTACGTGCTGCAGAAGGCGCGCTCCGAGGGCGTCGTTCGGGTTCTGCCCATCGGGTGTGTCACCAAACGGTCCGCGGGCGTCGAGCTATCCGAGATGGCTGAACTGGCCGAGGCGGGCTGCGTAGGGTTCAGCGACGACGGTCATCCGGTGGTCGACTCCAACATCATGAGACAGGCGCTGAGCTACGCCTCCGGTCTCGGACTTCCGATCATCAACCACTGTGAGACGCCCGACCTGTTCAGAGACGGTCACATGAACGAGGGCTGGGTATCCAATCGTCTTGGAATACAGGGAGCGCCCAACTCGGCGGAAGAGACGATGGCGGCGCGGGACATCATGCTGTCCGAGCTGACGGGCGGACACATCCACTTGGCGCATATATCCACGCCCGGAACGCTGGAGCTTGTTCGCAGCGCAAAGGCGCGTGGGGTCAGGGCGACCTGCGAGGTCACGCCGCATCACCTGACGCTAACCGACGAAGCGGTGATGGGTGACGCGGGGGGGCATCCATTCGTCGCGCTGGGGACCGCTGCTTACGACACGCTCGCTAAGGTGAACCCGCCGCTGCGGGCGCGCTCCGACATGGAGACGATGGTCGAGGGTCTGCGCGACGGCACCATCGACATGATAGCCACCGACCACGCTCCTCATAACGCTATCGAGAAGCTGAGCACGTTCGATGAGGCCGCGATGGGTATCAGCGTTCTGGAGACGGCGCTGGGGTCCGTCTTATCGCTGGTGCACGCGGGACAGATCGGCCTGCCGCTCATTGTGAAGAAGCTGACGTCTGCGCCTGCGGCGTTCCTGGGTCGAACGGACATCGGCAGCCTCCGACCGGGAACGAGTGCGGACGTTACGATCTTCGATCCCGACGCTGAGTGGACAGTCGATACCGAGGAGTTCGTGTCGAAGGGCAAGAACTCACCGCTGCACGGTCAGACGCTGAAGGGCAAGGTGATGACGACGATAGTAGGCGGCGAGGTGGTATTCGACAGCAAGAGTTTGAGTTGAACTTCAGACTGACCGCCCACGCAGAGTCGGAGATGGTCCGACGAAACATACCTCGGCATGCGCTTGAAGAATTGTTACGCTCACCTCAACAGATAGTACCTGCACACGGTGGGAGGATAGTCTATCAGTCTCAGGTTGACTTCGGAACCGGCAAGATATATTTGTTGCGGGCCTTCATAGAAGATCAGACGACTCCACCTACCGTGGTAACCGTGTACCGGACCAGCAGAATTCGTAAGTACTGGAGAGCCTCATGAAAGTGACATACGATCAGGAAGTCGACGTTCTGAGGATTGTACTGAGTGACGCGGATATCGAGGAAAGTGACGAGGACAAGCCTGGCATCATCATAGATTACGACGATCATGGCAACGTCGTAGGTTTAGAGATACTCGACGCATCTTCACGTATGGCTGACCCGAGGACACTGGAGTACGCTGTTACTGGATGAAACTTTCAGTACTCACGCGATCAGTGTACGATTCGACAGAACAGCGGTTCAGGTGAGTAGAAGGTAATTGCGATTCTTCCTGGATACCAATGTCTTTCTCTGACTGACAACTGGGGGCAACACCTAAGAAGAAAGCAGCCTCCCCTCCGCGAGTTCTACCAGTCTCTCGTTGACGCTCGGTCGGTCGACAGGCTCAACGGGGTCCGGCAGCGCCTTGAGCTCCGGGAGCAGGTCACGTTTAAGCACCACCGCTTCCTCCTCGGTTAGCGACGACATGGCGATAACGTCGTCCGGGCCCCACATTACGGCCAGCCTGAACCCATAGTCCGCGACGGCCATCTCTATCAGTTCCCTCAATGTCTGCACAGCTTCGGACCTCCTCAACATCGGTTAACGCCGCGGCGTTCACTGGCTGAAAACAACCCCACCGCCGTCGATAACGTAGCTGGCGCCTGTTATGAAAGAGGCCTGATCGGAAGCTAGGAAGAGGACCAGGCGAGCTATGTCCTCGGGCTGCCCAGCCCTCCCCAGTAGAATCTCGTCGGTCCTCTCCGCGAACCGTTCGGCGCTGCCCGTTGACCCTCTGGCCTGCGGTGTGTCGGTTAGTCCAGGGAGGACGACATTTGACCGTATCCCGTACTCTCCATACTCGTCTGCGACAGCCTTCGCCAGTCTGATCAGACCCGCTTTGCTGATGCCATACGGACCGGTCAAGCCTCGTCCGCCAAGGGCGGTTATGGAGGATATCGATACGACTGCCCCGCCCTTCTCCATCATGTGCGGTAGTACGTACTTGCAGCAGTAGAAGGCCCCCTTCAGGTTGGTCTGCATCGTCAGGTCCCACTCCATTTCGGTGATTTCATGGACTCGATGCGCCATCCGTATAAAGATGCCAGCGTTGTTCACCAGGATGTCGGGAGGCCCAAATCGTTCTACGGCGCTCTCCACCATCTGCTGCACATCGTCAGCCTTTGAAACGTCGCACTCCACGAATTCGGCGCAGCCACCCCGGTCATTGATGCTGGCCGCTGTCCGGCTGCCCTCGACGTCGTTCCGATCGGCCACGACCACAGATGCCCCTTCGATAGAAAACAGCTCGGCCGTCGCTCTACCTATGCCCGTCGCGGCGCCGGTGATGATCGATACCTTGTCCTCTAGACTTCTCTCCATTGTGTCCTCTCTGGTCGCGGCTCGGCACGGACTTTGGACGGCATCTCCCCACTACTCTATTGCGAGCGCCAGGATACTTCGGTCAGGCCCCCCTCGCAGACCTCACCTTGTCCAGCATCACTGGCGGCAAGGGAAAGACCCAGCCCCTGTTCATGATAATCTGCTGAGCCAACGCGGGCGGCACCGCCACGATTATCTCCGGTTCGATGGAGAACTTGCCGTCGAACCCGCCCATCGCGCTCCTGGCGTGGATTCCGGCAAACCCGCCCTGGTCAACGCCATCCTCGGCATAGTCACTCTGAGGCCCGCCAAAGACCGAGTGCCATCTGAACGAAAATCCGTTCGTGACGAAAGGCGCGGCCCCACTTGCGCCACCGCCCGGCGAGACCACCATTCCCAGCGCCTTCACGGTGTACAGAACATCGTTCAGATCGCCCTCGCCGCCGCAGCTCAGCGTCCAGTGGAGCCTGCGAATCAACACGTCAGCCGCTTCCTGAGCCGCCTGAAACCCGTGCGCGATGCGCTCTTCATCGTCATTCATCGGATAAGTTCCGGCCGTTGTACCGGACAGATACACAAGACCGCTCTCATGCACGACGGCCCCCGCTATTCCAGCGCCTTCCAGCGACATCACGTCCTCGTTGAAGCTGCCTAGCGGAATTCCAATCTCCTGTATCCTGTCGTAAACATCGAAGCTGCGTCTCAGCTCATCGGGTATTAGCGCTTCGTCATAGAACTTGCTCATGCTCAACATCTCCCAGAAGTAAGACTAAAGAATCGATTCACCCACGTATGCTTGCCCACACTCTGGCCGGTTGTCAAACTCAGATAGCAGAATACTGAGCGGCCCTCACAGCTCCCGACCATGGACTCACTCCTCAGAAGCCTCGTCAGACCCCTATATCGACTAGGACGTGTTCACACTGCGTATGGTATCGAACATGATCGCAAACATGACGAATCCGATGTGGAGAATTCCGGCGGTAAGTCGTCATGAAGGACTCACAGAAACCAGACCACGTGAGTCTCGCCAACATGGTCGGTCGTTTGCGTGAGGGGCGGGCGGGTACGTGATCCCCGATTTCCAGCGTGACTTTGAATGGCAGGCATGGGACATCAACGAGCTAACGAGTTCCATATTCCGCGACTACTACAAAGGAGACGCAAGTCGGGTGAGACATGTATGTCCTAGTGGAGACCTCTTTCACAATCGCCTCAGTGATGTGGATCGAGTGGTCAACACTGCGATCTCTCTCAGACAGGTATTTTCGGATGTGGACGTGATACTCGCGGTCTATGGAGAGGTCAGCACCAAAGGCGGCGCTGCACTGGCGGCTGACTCAGGGTCGGCGTATTCCTGCGAGACCCCGAGCCGAAATCACCCGCACCCGAGGAGTAGCCCTAGTGAACTCTACGATGCTCACAGGCCCCCGAAGAACGTTGCCACCCTCTCCAGCGCCTCTTCGTATCTGTCGCGAGGCGAGCAGCCGTATGACACCCGCATGAAGTCGCTCCACTGACTGCCGAAAGCCCGGCCCGGCACCGTCAGAACATGCGCCCGCTCCAGCAATTCCGACTCCAGCTCACGCCGGTCACCCCGAGCTGAGTCCGCTCTCACCAACGCAAAGAGCGCGCCGTCGGTTCTGTGCCAGTGCAGTGCAGAGGTCTCATCGACGACGCTCTGAAGCAGGTCGCGACGTTCATCGAGCTCCTCGATCATGCTCTGTGGATATGCGGGCATCTGATCCAGCGCGGCGAGCGCGGCAACCTGCGCCACTATCGGCGCGCAGATCGCCGTGGCGTCCTGTACCTTCAGAGCCTGTGTAATAAGCTCGGGGTCAGCTGCTATGTATCCGATACGCCACCCGGTCATCCCGAGTGTCTTGGACAGGCTTCCAAGCGTAACGAGTAATTCTGAAGGCTCGACGACCGTCATCGGGCTGACGTGTCGCGCGCCATCGTAGCAGAACACCTCGTACGCATCGTCGTTGATGACGTAGATGCCCCGCTCGGTGAGGCTCCTGGCAATCGCCATGACCTCGTCTGGGGCATAGACCGTGCCAGTCGGATTGTTTGGCGACGTGATCACCACTGCCTTTGTGCGCGGACTCAGCGCGCTCTCGACATCTTCGAGAGTCATCTGGAACCCGTTCTCTTCGCTGAGAGGAATTTCACGGACGACCCCACTGCACAGCTCGATGGCCATATGGTGGTTGAAGTAGTACGGCGACGCGATCGCCACTTCGTCTCCCGGCTCCAGGATCGTCATCATCGTGACCATGAACGCCTGGTTGGAACCTGGCGTTACGAGCAGCTGCCTGTCTGGATCGACCTCGACGCCGTTGAAATCTGCCAGCTTCCGCGCGAGCGCCTCACGCAGCTCGGGAATGCCCGCGTCCGGCCCGTAGGTGTGAAGCCTCGGCCCAAAGCCGTCCAGCGCGTCCCTGACCGCCTCGATCATCTCAGGTGGCGGACCGAAGAAGGGCACGCTCTGCCCGAGGCTGATGACGTCCCCGCCAGCCGCGTTGATCTCCGCCATGCGTGTGTTCAGCGCATCGATCGGCGGCATCGCGACCGAGCGGACGCGCTCAGGGATTGATGAATGGTGAATAGAGAATGATGAATTGTGAACGACAGCAGGCTTGCCTGTCGGATCGTCGAATGTATTTGATTCCGGGCTCACTCTTCTCTGTTTCCTATCGAGTTCCTGACAATAGTCGTGAGAATCGCGACAAGTTGGTTGGACTCATCTAGCAGGCCACTCAAGCGCGTTTGGTCGACGATCTCTGCCGCCACCAAGAGCCTGAGCCAATAGTGCGTCTCACGCGCTTCTTTGCAGGCTATCGACATTTTGCTCACAAAGTCTGCCCGACTCTGTCCAGCCTGGCCTTCCTCTACGTTTGCTCCTATCGAAGTGCCCGATCTCAAGAGTTGATTGGCCAATACTCGGCTCACTCCGGGGGTTCGATCCAAATGCTGACATAGTTTGACAATCCGTCGCGCAAACTCAAAGGTGCGTTCTTGCAGATCAACCTTCGTATGGCGACTTTCACTATTCATAATTTCTCATTCGCTATTCCTGTATTCAGGCAGCGGCTTAATGCTGTACTCGGAGCCTGAGCCGGCCATGCTCTCGACAGCCGCCCGCGCAGTGTCGAGCGACGTGAAGCAGGGTATTCGCGCCTCGGTCGCGGCGCGACGAATAGCGAAGCCGTCCTGAAGCACTTCGCGGTCACCCGTGACCGTGTTGACCACCGCCTGTACAGTGCCGTCCTCGATGACATCTACCACGTTGGGGTGTCCAACTGACAGCCGCTTCGGAATCGGGATCACCGGAAGTCCCAGACCTGAGATCATGGCCGCGGTGCCATCGGTGGCATACATCGTGCATCCGGCGGCGTTGAGATCGCGCGTCATCTGGACGGACTCCGCCTTGTCGCGGTCGGCGATACTCAGCAGCACCGAATCGCCGGGCCGCACCGCCAGACCGGCCGCCATGAGCGCCTTGGCTACGGCGGGCGTGAACTCAGTGTCGATTCCCATAACCTCGCCGGTGGACTTCATCTCAGGCCCCAGGTAGGTGTCCACGCCGGTCAGCTTGGACATGGAGAAGACAGGCGCCTTTACCGCGACCAGCTTCTGGCGCTTCCAGAGGCCGCCATCGTATCCCTGCTCCTTGAGGGTGCGTCCGAGCATGGCGTTGACCGCCAGCTTGACCATCGGGACACCTGTTACCTTCGAGATGAACGGGATGGTGCGGCTCGAACGGGGGTTCACCTCGATTACGTAGATCTCGGTGTCGCTGCCGTCGCCGCTGTTCGCCGCGACTGACGGACTCCGGTATGGTGAGCCGCCGCCCACGACGACGTACTGTATGTTCATCAGTCCGCGCACTTCGAGCGCGCGGCCAATCCTGGTCGTGTAGTCAACTATCGTGTTGACCTCGTCCTCGCTCAGCGTGAGACCCGGATAGATAGCCATCGAGTCGCCACTGTGAACCCCGGCGCGCTCGACATGCTCCATGATGCCGGGGATCAGCACGGTCTCGCCGTCGCACACGGCGTCGATCTCGACCTCGCGGCCCTCGTAGTACTTGTCGATGAGCACACGCCTGCCGGAGCCCGCTTCTAGCGCGACTGTCATGTAGCGCACCAGCTCAGAGGCGTTCTGGACTATCTCCATCGCGCGTCCGCCGAGCACGTAGCTTGGTCTGACGAGCACCGGGTAGCCGATCTCCTGCGCGACTGTCAGCGCCTGCTCCATGTCCATCACCGCCGCGCCCGGCGGGTTCGGTATCCCGACCATCGCGAGGAACTCCTCGAACAGGTGACGATCTGAAGCGGTGTCAATCGACTGCGCCGTCGAGCCGAGAATCGGGAGCTGCGCCCTGTCCAGCGACTGCGACAGGTTTATCGCGGTCTGGCCTCCGAACTGCACCATCGACGGCGGGATAACCGCGTCGCCGTTATCAGTGGCCACTGCCTCGTTCTCCAGGATGTCCCTCACCGACTCCTCGTCGAGAGGCTCGAAGTAGAGCCTGTCGCTGGTGTCGAAGTCCGTGGACACCGTCTCCGGGTTGGAGTTGGCCATGACGCTCTGGATGCCCTCTGCCTGGAGTGCCCACGCCGCATGGACCGAGCAGTAGTCGAACTCGATTCCCTGTCCAATGCGGATCGGCCCGCTGCCCAGCACCAGCGCCTTGGAGACCGGCGACGGCAGCGCCTCGTTCTCTTGCTCATAGGTGCTGTAGAAGTATGGCGTGTGTGCCTCGAACTCCGCGGCGCAGGTATCGACCATCTTGTACACCGGCCGTATGTCCCACTCGTGGCGATGCGCGCGCACCTGCTCCGCGGTGCGGTCGGTCAGCACCGCGATCTTCTCGTCACCGAAGCCAAGCCTCTTTGCCATCCACAGCAGCTCCGGCGTTACTGTCTCGTCCAGCAGCCGCAGCTCCATCTCGGCGATCCGGTTGAACGCCCTCGTGAACCACGGGTCAATGCCAGTCGCGCGGGACAGCTCCTCGGGGGTCTTGCCCCTGCGGAGCGCGGCCATGAGCGCCCAGAGTCTCTCGTCGTTCGGATCGATCGGCAGGTGGGTGAGCGGGTCGTTGTCGCTGTTCCATCCGGCGTCCTCCCACAGGATCGACCGGTTGGTGATCTCCAGCGATCTGACAGCCTTCTGGAACGCCGCCTCGAACGATCGGTCGATGGCCATGACCTCGCCCGTCGCCTTCATCTGCGTGCCGATTACGCGATCCCCGCGCGGGAACTTGTCGAATGGCCAGCGGGGAATCTTCACCACGCAGTAGTCGAGCGCAGGCTCGAACGCGGCGAGCGTCTGCTGTGTCACGGCGTTTGGAATCTCATCCAGCCGTTTGCCTACCGCAATCTTAGCGGCGACCCGAGCGATCGGGTATCCCGTGGCCTTCGACGCCAGGGCGGAGCTGCGGCTGACGCGCGGGTTCACCTCGATTATGTAGTAGCTGTCTTCAGCCCGGCCACCGCCTGGCAGCGTCTCGGCGACCACGTCTCCGGGTTCGAGCGCCATCTGTATGTTGCAGCCGCCTTCGATTCCCAGCGCGCGGATGATCTTGAGACTTGCCGACCTCAGAAGCTGGTACTCCTTGTCAGTGAGCGTCTGACTCGGCGCGACCACGATGCTGTCGCCGGTATGCACGCCCATCGGGTCTATGTTCTCCATGTTGCAGATGGTGATACAGTTGTCCGCGCCGTCGCGCATCACCTCGTACTCGATCTCCTTCCAGCCGACAAGCGACTTTTCGACCAGCACCTGGCTGATCGGACTCGCTGCCAACCCGCTCCTGACGATCTGATCGAACTCATCGACCGTGTTGGCGATGCCGCCTCCTGTGCCGCCCAGTGTGTACGCGGGCCGTATGACGAGCGGCAGGCCGATATCGTCCATGATCCGATAGGCGTCTTCGAGTGACTCCGCTACCTCAGAGGGCGGCACAGGCTCCCCAATGCTCACGAGGAGGTCCCTGAACAGCTCGCGGTCCTCGGCGTTGCGTATCGTATCGAGCGGAGTGCCGAGCAGCCTCACGTCGTACCTGTCCAGGATGCCCGCGTCGGCCAGCTCGACCGCCAGGTTGAGTCCAGTCTGTCCGCCGAGCGTGGGCAGCACGCCGTCGGGTCGTTCTTGGGCGATGATGCGCTCCAGCACCTCTACGGTCAGCGGCTCTATGTAAACGATGTCAGCGATGTCCTCGTCCGTCATGATCGTCGCCGGGTTGGAGTT
>JAAXHZ010000324.1 GCA_012270625.1 Dehalococcoidia bacterium
TGGCGCTGGGGCCTGCTCCTCTTCCTCTGCTCCGCCACATGCGGCCAAGATGAAAGCAAGCAGCGCCAGAACGACAACGATTGATAGTACCCTCTTCATACACGATCTCCTATCTGGTATCTGGCTAATTGTCAATTCAGCAACGGCGATTGTTCAGTTCGAGTCGGATTCCGAAAGTTGCGGCGCAAGTATCACTTGTGTCTTGGGTTTTGGAACGCTAGGCTTGCTGGTGAGATTGTCGAGTAACGAAATCGTCCTATGTGTATCATTCAGAACGGGCTGAAGGCACGCAGACGATAGGGGTAGTCTGGTTTACGGATGCGCGTAATAGTATCAGATCAGGTATCCCTGTCAACCTGAAACGACGGGAAGGGCCTGTCCCAATTTGGTAGGCATCGCTCTTTCGTCATTCCGGCGAAAGCCGTTGATTCTGTAAGTGACCGGATACTGCGCGACCTCGAAGAGGACCCTGCCTTGCGACAACTAATCAAGGAGATGATCGAAACGATCCTCCTAGCTTTGCTGTTGTTCGTTCTCATGGAGTTCAGCGTTCAGAACTTCAAGGTAGAGGGCTCCAGTATGAAGCCAACCCTTGCGCAGGACCAGTATCTGCTGGTCAACAAGATCATCTACGCGCGAGTGGGCCTCGATGATCTGGCCCCGTTCCTGCCGTTCGTTCATGCGTCCCAAAATGGAACGGAGAGGTCGATGTTCGCCTTTCATCCCCCTGAGCGCGGCGAGGTCGTCATCTTCCACTTTCCTCGTGATCCGACTCGAGACTTTGTGAAGAGGGTTATAGGCGTTCCCGGCGACACCATTGAGATCAGGAGGGGAGAGGTGTTTCGCAACGGTGAGTATGTAGAAGAGCCATTCATCACCGAACCGAGCACGCGCAGCCACGATCCGGTCTATGTAAGAGACGGACACTACTACGTGCTTGGCGATAATCGCCGCTCCTCGAACGACTCCCGCGACTGGGGGCTTGTGCCTGAACAGAACATGATCGGCCGGGCCTGGATGAGGTACTGGCCGCTGGACAGTCTTGGCTCGATTGACTAAGTGCTTGAGGGAGAGGGGGCTGGAAACATCCCTTGATTTCGGAACCAGGCCACATGCAGTGACGCCGAGCGGGACGGTTTTCGCTACTTGACAACCTACCCGGTCTCTATTATCGTACGCGCCAACGGCGATTTTGGAATCATTCCAGACCAGCAGGAATTTCACAAACTTGGCGTGATAGGCGAACCATCTCGGGAGACGCTGTTGGATTCACTGGTTCGGGCACGAATCGATGAGATGCGAGACGCTCTATTGAATCAGGGCATCTCAATCACCCGGCGCAGGGACAAGATGCTGCAAGCTCTCGCCTCTAATGATCGTCACCCAAGCGTCAACGAGCTCCATGCCGAAGTGCGGCGCTGGTACCCGTCGACCAGCTTGGCGACCATCTACAACACCATAGAGTTGCTGAAGGAGGCCGGCCAGATCCTCGAGCTGGAGTTCAGCGGCGCAGCTAATCGCTATGACGGCAGACGTCCTGAGTCCCACCCTCATCTTATTTGCCTAACGTGCGAGTCCATCGAGGACATGGACGGCGAAAGTCCTGACGCAGACTACCTTGATAGGCTTTCTGAGCACACGGGCTATCGCCTGGTACGACAACGCACGGATTACTACGGAATCTGCCCATCCTGCCAGGAGAATACCCCGGCAGGTGATTGACAACGGAATCTAAAGTGCAGGGGAGGACTTAGCCTCCTGCATTAAGCTGAAAGGAGGACCCGGATGGCAACGAGAGAAGACATTGCTCTGATGTCTCACCTGATGCGTCGCGCCGGCTTTGGCGCCACCCGTGAAGAGGTCGAGCGATACTGCGAGATAGGGTACGAACGGACGGTTGAAATACTGCTCGATCCTGAGAGCCAGCCCCCGGTAGATGAGTACGCCCTGTACAGGTATCACCCAATCACCGAAGTGCCCGGCGGCGCGGCCGCCCCAGGGCAGGCTAACTGGCTCTTCTGGATGGTTACCACTCAGCGCCCGCTGGAAGAGAAGATGGCGCTTTTCTGGCATCACGTGTTCGCGACAGGCAACGCGAAGGTGGACAACTGCAACCATCTGCTCGAGCAGATCGACATGTTCCGCGAGCTGGGCATGGCCAACTACCGCGACCTTCTCGTCGCTCTGGCGAAGAACCCGGCGATGATCTACTGGCTGGACAACAACGAAAACCACAAGCACGCTCCCAACGAAAACTGGGGGCGGGAGCTGCTGGAGCTGTTCAGCCTGGGTGTCGGCCACTACACGGAGACCGA
>JAAXHZ010000325.1 GCA_012270625.1 Dehalococcoidia bacterium
TAAAACTGTCTCAACCTCGGCAGGTTGTCGGTCCAGATAATGACGCCGTTCATATGTCCGATCATCTTGATCGTGCCTCCGCTTTTCTCCGTTGACTCGGACGGCTATAATGGCGGCCAGGGAATCGGGTGGTGGTTGTTGACAGCCTATGGAAGTGTCCCTGGAAAGGAGGTTGCGCGTTGGATAGCAGTATTAGGAGGTGCTCCGGGTAGGTGTTCTCTGGAACACCTCCAAAGTGGAAGAGTCCGCTGCCATGCAGCGGACTCTTCTTTTCTACTGCTATCTCTCCCCGGCGAAGAAGCGCCTTGGGTTATCGATGAAGATGTTGTCTATGTCCTCGGCCGCTGCGCCCAGATCCCTGAGCCTCGGAATCACGCGACGGGTGATGAACAGGTAGCCGTCGGGATTGTACTGGCGTCGCTGCTCCTGCATCTCCTCGCTTGCGATGCTGAGAGTTACGGACCAGTCGTGCCCGAGCATGATTCGCCGTCCCCATCCTGCCTGTATCAGCTTCCAGGCTGTCTCGGTCCTGCCTTCCCAATCGGGGGTCAGATCCGTCTTTCTGCCCGGGTACCTGTCGAGGCCGATCCAGACGCCCTTTTCGAGAAGTCCGATCAGGTACTCGGTGTCCGTGGTGTCGTTGCTGTGGCCGACATAGACGCGGTTCAGATCGACTCCCTCATCCTCGAAGATGCGCACCTGCTGTTCGCCGACGCGCTCGGGAGCCCATGTGTGAGTCGAGATCGGTACGTCTGTCGCCTTCTGGGCGCGGGCGGCGGCGCGCAGGATTATCTCTCCCTCTGGGGTCACTCCGCCCATGTCGTTGGCGACCTTGATGATGCCGGCCTTGATGCCGGTTCCCTCTATTCCTTCTTCGATCTCGCGCTGATAGAGGCTGGCAACGACGTCAGGATCGGCTGTCCAGAAGACGCGCGGGATGTCTCGCCAGGTGCCGGTGGCGCAGATGACATTTACGCCAGAGTCACGGGATACTTGCTCCAGGAGCCTTATGTCGCGTCCGAGGTCGATCGTGGTGACGTCAATGATTGTGCGCAGTCCCTCAGAGTATGCCGTACTCAGGTCGGCGATCCCGCGTTCGATTGTTCCTTCGCGGTCTATGAACTCGGGATAGACGTACTGGATCCCCGCGGAAGTTACGATCACGTGCTCGTGGGACAGGGTGAAGCCCAAGTCTGCGGTGTCCATTGGCCCCAGTACTGAGTTGATCGTCGCCATAGTATGCTCTCCCGGTGCGATTGATTCAGGAACGATTCCGAAACTTGGTGAGTGAATACTATCGGAACCGGAAATCACAATCCAGCTACTCAGACTGCCTGCCGATGTACGGCGCGGATCGCCTACTCCCCAGCGACCACGGGGTTGCTGAGTGTGCCGATGCCGTCAATCTCAACGTCCACCGTGTCCCCGGCCTTCATGTTCTGGGTAGCGCCGTCGGTGCCCATCCATATCATGTCGCCTGGGTAGAGAGTGAGATAGCGGGTCATCTCGCTGATGTAGTGGGCTACGCCAAAGATCATGCTGTTGGTCGCGAACTGCGACATGACCTCGCCGTTGATGCGCACAGTCGTCTGGAGACTGTCTAGATCGACGTCAGTCTCTATCCACGGACCCATCGGCTTGAACGTGTCAGCGTTCTTGGCGCGCCAGAGTGTTCTGTCTCCGGCCTGCCACGTGCGTTCGCTAACGTCGTTTCCGATGGTGTAGCCGAGAATGCAGTCGAGCGCCTCGTCCTCGGAGACGCGCTTGACCGTTTTGCCAATGACCACTACAAGCTCACCCTCGTATTGGACCTGCTCTGTCGCGTCAGAAGGGATGACAATCGGCTCGCCGTGCGCGATCAGGGCGTTGTTCGCCCTGTATCCAATGTCGGCCTTCTCCGGCAGATCAGGCTCCCGGCCCAGCAGGGCAGCGGCCTCACGTACATGCTCTTCGTAGTTGATGCCGGCCGCGTAGAAGGTCAGCGGAACGAATGGGACACGTATCTGAACGGCAGTAAGGGGGAACCTGTGTCCGGTCCTGGTGTACTGCCCGAGGGGCGTCCCTGACACCTCCTCGATACTGTTGTCCTCGACTATTCCGTAGCTGGCGGTTCCGCCGTACTGGTATCTAATCCACTTCATGGTCTCCCTCCAAGACGATTGCCGGCTGCTCCAGCCAGCCCTTCAGCAGATAGAAACGGGAAGAACGGTTCGACTACGAGCCCAAGATGAGTCTTCTCAGTGTCAGCGCGTGCTGTCGCGGATGAAATCTCCGATCCGTTCGATCGCCTGCTGACCTTCATCCAGAAGAGGAGCGAACAGGTGCCAGACGTGGATCATCTCTTTCCACGGCTCGAAGGTAGTGTTCACACCCGCCTTGGCCGCCTGATACGCAAGTCGTGTCGCATCGTCGTAAAGAGTCTCGCGGGTTCCGACCTGGATCAGCAGCGGCGGCAGTCCCGACAGGTCGGCGTACAGGGGCGCGGCCAGCGGCGAACGGGGGTCTGCGCCGTCCAGGTACACACCCGCCATTGCTACCAGGCCCTCGCGCTGCACCATAGGGTCTGCGGCGGCTCGGCTTGTCATCGACTCCCCGATACCCTCCATGTCCACCCATGGAGAGAGACACGCGCCGCATGATGGGAGGGGAAGCCCCTGGTCCCTGACGCTGACGAGCGTCGCGACGGTCAGCCCGCCACCCGCTGAGTCGCCGGCGACGGAGAGCGCTGAGGGGTCGGTTCCCTGGTCCAGCAGCCAACGGTACGCTGACACCGCATCTTCTACGGGAGCCGGAAACGGGTTCTCTGGCGCGAGCCGGTAGTCGATCACAAGCACACTGCCCGCAGTCGCTGAGGAGAGCCGCCTCGCCAGCTCGCGATGCGTCGCCGGAGAGCCGATCACATAACCTCCGCCGTGCAGGTAAAGGGTGACGCTGTCTCCCGACGCTCCATTGGCCCTGACCACCTCTGCCGGTACACCGTTGGCTTCGACTTTGCTGATCGCGGCCTCGGTGTCTCCGCCGACATGCGCGGCCAGGCGCTCGAATCCGTCTCGCGAATCCTCGACCGTTGGGTTCTCAGGCCGCTCGCGACTTGTGAGAAGTTCGATGACCGATTCAAGCTGAGCTATGGACATTCGCTGATCCTCTCGTTTCCGTGTGTTCAGTCGCCGCTGGGTTGAGCGCCCAGCCGCTCCAGGATGGTTGATCCGTTCTCACTCTGAGGCTCCTGCGGTCTGCCCAGCCGTTCCATGAGAACCGGATACGATTCGACCGGAGGAACGTCGTCCATGAATTCGACCTGCTGGATGCGCTTCCTGGCGGCCTGCACGTAAGGGGTCAGCTCTTCCAGCTTGGCTTTCTGCCTGTCGATGTCCCGTCTTTTGAACTCCGGCAGGACCTCCCGCGCGAACAGTCGCAGCGACTCGCAGATATGCTCGTGGCGATTCCGTCCACCCTGCTGGATGAAGACCACCTGGTCTACCCCGGCCTCCTCGTAGATGCGCAGCGTGTCTCGCACCTGTTCGGGATTGCCTATACAGCCAGTGGGGCCGCGCTCCTTGGGGCCGTTTGCCAGGAAGTCCTCCCAGATGTCGAACCTTCCGGGCACGTGTGTTCCTGTGGCGTAGAAGTGGCTGAGCGCATATCCGAAGAACTGGAACCCTTCGAGGCCACGCTCTACCGCCGTGTCGCTGTCCTCGTGACACATGAATCCGGTAACCATTGCGATGTTGGGATTCACGTCCAGCCCAATCGGCCGGCACTCTGACTTGAAAGTATCGTAGTATTCCGAAACCCAGTGCCGCGCCTCGTCTGCATCGACGAATGCGAATGTTAGCGCGCCGACTCCAAGCTGGGCGGCGAGCTTGATCGTCTCGCGGTTGGAGCACGCGACCCAGATCGGTGGGTGGGGGCGCTGCAACGGCCTGGGGACAACGCTTCTGTGCGGCATCGAGAAGTACTTGCCATTGAATCCTGGATACGGGTCCGAGGCCATCATCTTCGCGGTCTCACGGACCGTCTCCATCCACATGTCCCTCTTCTCTTGAGGATCGACGCCGAACCCTTCCAACTCGATGCGTGAGCTTGACTCTCCGGTACCCCACTCGACTCGGCCGTCGCTGACGAGATCGAGGGTCGCCAGTCTCTCAGCGACACGCGCTGGATGGTTGTATCCTGGCGGCATCAGGACTATGCCGTGTCCAAGTCGGATGTGCGTGGTGCGCTGGCTGCACGCGGCCAGAAACACCTCCGGCGCAGATGAGTGAGAGTATTCCTCCAGAAAGTGGTGCTCGACCTCCCAAACGTAGTCGATGCCCAGCCGGTCGGCGAGTTCGACCTGGTGGAGCGCTTCCTTGAACAGTCGGTGTTCGTCACCCGCATTCCAGGGTCGGGGGATCTGATGCTCGTAGAAAATCCCGAATTTCATGTCAAGTCCACAGGGGGAAGTGTGGCGAGTGTAGCAACGGCCCCAGAGACCGTCAATAAGCGGTGATGAAAGGCGCGACAGGCTAGCCGCGACGAGTGTCCGCTGGCCTACACTTTTGAGTATTCGGGTGCGGCGACCTGCGTCCCGTCGGGAAGGTCGGAGACCCTGAAGTCGCCGAACATCAGGGGGGACTCCTTTTGCAGCAAGTGGAGCACCTGTATGGCGAGAGACCTGATCTCCCAGTCGGCGAACGGCGCGGCGCGCATCTCTATGAAGTGTCTCCAGGCGCGCACGTTTCCGGTGACGAATATCTTGGTCTCAGTCGCATTCGGCAGAACCGCGCGGGCCGCTTGACGGATGGCTTTGCGGCGGTCCGTGCTGCGCTCGAATCTGTCTCGTGGAAGGACTGACTCCAGCTCTCCTACCAGATTCACGTAGCTCTCGGCTGCGGACTCCAGCGCCTCCTCGAGAACGGCTCGCGCCTCGTCCGCCGCGCCGTTTTCCCCGACCAGCGCCGGTGGAAGCACGAACGACCCCTCAGTCTCGTCAACGTATCGCTGCGACCTCTGGCTGTACGCGAATCCTGCGCGGTGCCTGACCAGCTCGTGTGTGAGACTGCGAGAGACGCCGGTGAAGACGAAGCCGTAATTGACGTGCTCGAACACCGACCCGTCCTTGGAGCTGAGCAGGTTATATATGAAGTCAGCGATGTCTCGGCGACCGCGTCCGAAGCTCATGTAGCATAGACGGGCCGAAACTTCGATGATCGCCTCGGCCTCGGAATCACCCGCGCGGATGCTGTCGGGAATCTCGGGCAGCTCCTCGTCGAGCAGGAAGGCCGCTATCTGCTCCCAATCTACTGATGGTCTGCTGACAAGGTAAACCTTGGGGCCTGAACTGTACTTCATTGGGGTTGGCCTCCCTAAGATGCTCGCAACGTCACACTCAATTGGACGCCCCAGATTGGACTAGCATCAAGGAATCTGTAGGTCAGTAGTTGTCAGAAAGAACTACAATCCCAGAGCTCGGCGAGCAGCCTCGAACATCACGTCCACTGGCGCCTCCTTGCCTGTCCATCGTGACCACGCCGCGGCTCCCTGATATACCAGCATCGGGAGTCCTCCTACCACCCGCGCTCCGACCTCCTCGGCAGACTTTAGCAGGGGAGTATCTGGTGGGTTGTACACCATGTCGTACACAACGCAGCCTGATGTGATCACGCCAGCAGGGATGGGCGAGGCATCCTCGACGGGACCGTGCAGCATACCGACGGAGGTCGAGTTTACCAGCAAGTCGGCTCGCTCGCAGAGAGGCCCAAGTGCGGTATCTGAGATACCGATGGCGTGCGCTTCAATTCCCTGTTCAGAGATTTCTTCCGCAAGCGACAGGGCGCGTTCCAGCGTGCGATTGGCGATTGTGAGTGAGCCGACACCGGAGTCGGCCAGCGCATGCGCTGCGGCGCGCGCGGCTCCTCCGGCGCCTACCAGCACTGCATCGAGTCCGGCAGGTTCGATGTTTCCCCAGACCTTGAGGGAGGTTATGAAGCCGTCGGCGTCGGTGTTAGTGCCCAAAAGTCTGCTGTTACTGTTGACGATGGTGTTGACGGCGCCGATGCGAGCTGCCAGGTCGTCGACCTCGTCCAGATGTTCGATTACCGCCTGCTTGTGGGGAACAGTGACGTTGGCTCCCAGGTATAGGTCGCTACGGAGTTTGCCGACCTCGTCAGCCAGCGCGTCGGGATGAGTCTCCCAAGCGTCGTATGAGGCGTCGATGCCAGCTTGGTCGAACGCCGCCTGGTGCATTGGCGGAGAGATTGAATGACTGATGGGGTAACCGAATATTCCGGCGCGTAGAGTCAAGTCCGCTGCTCCTATTTTGGCGCTGTCAAGTGGCAGAACGAGTATATCCGAAACTTCACCTCCAACGTGCTAACATTGGAACAACTGGGGAGGTGACACATTGGAATCTGAGGATAGGACGTCGCTCGAGCAGGAGCTGCTCTTTGCGGTCGTGAAAGAGAAGTACGGAAACCTGCTCACCGAAGAGCAGCTGGACGAGGTACGGAAGTCCGTGCTCGGACTGCGGAGCTTCACGCAGCCGCTGCGGTCGGTCCGGCTGACAAACGACATCGAGCCGTTCTCCACATTCAGGCCGTACAGGGGTGACTGACATGGCTGACGAGCTGCTGTACAAGTCGATACGAGAACTGGCTAGCATGATTCGAGAGGGTCAGGTGTCGGCAGTCGAGGTAACCGAGTCCTTTCTGGCTCGCCTCGATGAACTGGGTCCGACGTATAACTCGGTCGTCACACTAACCGGTGAGAGGGCGCTGAAGACAGCTCGCCGGGCGGATTCCGAAATTGCGGCCGGTGAAGAGGACCGTCTGCTTCGCGGCATCCCGTGGGGCGCGAAAGACCTCCTGGCGACCTCCGGCGGCATCCCTACGACATGGGGAGCAGAGCCGCTGCGGGAACAGACATTCGACTATGACGCGACTGTTGTCACCAGATTGGAAGCGGCCGGCGCCCCATTGGCGGCCAAGGTCGCCATGATCGAGCTGGCGGGCGGTATGGGCTACAACCAGCCGAACGCATCTCTTACTGGGCCTCCTCGCAATCCTTGGAACAGAGACAGGTGGACGGGTGGATCGTCCAGCGGGTCCGGGGCGGCGGTCGCGGCCGGGCTCGTTCCGTTCGCAATCGGCTCGGAGACGTGGGGATCGATACTGTCGCCGTCCAACAACTGTGGGCTTTCCGGTCTCCGCCCGACCTACGGACGTGTGAGCAGGTCGGGAGCGATGGCGCTGTGCTGGACGCTCGACAAGCTCGGTCCGCTGTGCCTGACCGCTGACGACTGCGGCATAGTCCTGGAGGCGATAGCCGGGCCTGATCCTGCCGACCCCACCACGTATCCGCGCGAGTTCAGCTACGACACAACACTCGACTCAAGTCGAGTGGGCGGGAAATTCAAGCTAGGAGTGCCCAAGGACGTCACGGAGGGGGCGCAGGACGCTGTAAAGGCGAATTTCGAGGCTGCTCTAGACGCGCTGTCCGATGTGGTTGAGGTCGAGGAAGTGGCTCTTCCCGAACTGCCCTACATTGAGATAGTCAGGACTATACTCATGGTAGAAGCAGCCAGCGCGTTCGAGGACTTCCTGGGAGAAGGCGGACCCCAGAAGCTGACCGCGCCTGAAGATCACTACGGGCCGTATGCGAGGACCGCGATCCTCGCCACGGACTATGTACGTGCACTCAGGCTGCGCGGTGTCATGGCTAGGCAGGTGGATGAGGTGATGTCCGGGTACGACGCGTTCGCGGCTCCGACATCTCTGACCACCGCAACTCCCATAGACCAGCAGTTCAGGCGAAACACCAGCGGCCCCGGTGACATCGTCGGGGCGATTGGCAATGGGTGTGGTCTGCCATCACAGTCCGTCCCAAGTGGGTTCGACTCCGACGGACTCCCGACTGGGGTTCAATTTATGGCGCGAGCTTACGACGAAAACATCTGTATCGCTCTCGGCAAGGCATACCAGGAGCGGACAGACTGGCATAAACAGCGCCCAGCCGATCTTGTACCTGCGAGGTAATCATATGGGCAGCATCGTCGCAATAGGTGGAGGGGACGTCAGCATGCTGGCAACGCAGCCGATCGACGCTGAGATCATCGGGCTGACGGGTTTATCGAGTCCAAACGCGCTGTTCATTCCGACAGCTAGCAGCGACTCAGTGGAGCGCTGGCAAGGATTCGACGGGGCGTATCGCGAAAACTATGGGTGCCAAACCGACGTTTTGTACCTGCTTGGTCAAGCGCCTTCCCATGAAGCAATAGCCGCAAAGATAGATTGGGCGGACGTAATCTACGTCGGGGGTGGGAATACCCTCAAGATGATGCGTCGCTGGCGGCTGCTCGGTGTCGACGATCTACTCAGATCAGCCCATGCACGAGGCGCGGTTCTGTGTGGCGTGAGTGCGGGAGCGATCTGCTGGTTCGACCGGGGGCACAGCGACTCCATGTCGTTTTACAGTCCCGACGACTGGAGCTACATCGCTGTCACGGGCATGGGCCTTCTGAGCGGACTTGCCTGCCCTCACTACAACGGGGACACCGGAGGCGTGCCGAGAAGGCAGGACTTCCACGACATGCTGATACGAAAGGGCGGGGACGGCCTGGCCATCGACAACGACTGCGCCGTCGCGTTCACCGAAGATGGGTACAGAGTGATCGCTGCAGGTCCCGGCGTCGGCGCCTACTCGCTCTACGTTCAACGTGGGGCGGTCGTTGAGCGCACTCTGCCGCTTTTGTCTCACCATCTCCCAATGCAATCCCTCTATGAAAGGTAATGTCAATGTCTCACAGTCTCGTCATCAAAGGCGGCAGGGTAATCGACCCAGAGTCGGGTCTTGACGCAATCCGAAACGTCGGAGTGACAGGTGACCGCATCGAGTCCATAACCGACACGGACCTGGAAGGCGACGAGATCGTCGATGCCGAGGGCATGGTCGTCGCGCCTGGGTTCATCGACCTTCACTCGCATGGGCAGGACCATGAGAACTATATCGTCCAAGCTCGTGACGGTGTAACGACGGCGCTGGAGCTCGAGGTAGGGGCCGGTGGCATCGACGCCTGGTACGAGGAGCGTGAAGGGCGAGCGCTGATTAACTTTGGCGCTAGCGTGGGGCATATTCCGGTCCGCATGGACGTTATGAAAGATCCCGGCGATTTTCTGCCTGTGGCCGACGCGGCGTTTCGTGAGGCTGCTCCGGACGAGCTTCGACAAATCAAGGAAGGAGTCGAGACCGGCCTGCGTCGTGGGGCTCTCGCCGTAGGTTTTGGATTGGACTACACGCGCGGATGCTCTCGCTGGGAAGCGATCGAGGTCTTCCGAGTCGCTGCCAAGTACGGCGCGTCGTGTCATGTCCACTTGCGAGGCAAGGGTCACCAGGACCCTATGAGCAGCATCGAGGCTGCGGGCGAAGTGATTGCCGCCTCGGCGATCTCAGGCGCGCCGCTCCACATCGTCCACGTCCAGAGCACAGGACTGCACGCGACAGGGGACACGCTGGGGATGGTACAGGGCGCGCGAGACCAGGGTCTGGACGTGACCACTGAGTGCTACCCCTACACTGCCGGGATGACCGCAATCGACTCCGCGCTGTTCAGCGAGGGTTGGGAGCAGAAGTACGGCATAAGCTACGACAGTCTACAGTGGGCGGACACGGGCGAGCGCCTTACCGCGTCCACATTCGCGGAGTATCGCGAGACCGGGGGTATGGTCATCGTTCACTCGACGCCCCAGGACGCCGTGGACACCGCAGTGACGAGTCCTCTTACTGCAATCGCCACCGACGGTTTCCTGCGCAATGGCAAGGGCCACCCGAGGACTTCCGGGACGTACTCGCTGATTCTCGGTCGCTACGTGCGGGAGCGACGGGCGCTGTCCATGCGCGAGGCGCTTGCAAAGTGCTCACTGATGCCAGCTCGAAGGCTGGAGCGCAGGGCGTCAGCGTTTGCCTCCAAGGGGAGGATCAGGCCCGGTATGGATGCCGACATCGTGGTATTCGACGCCGACAGGGTGATCGATAACTCAACGTACGAGCAGCCGACCTTGCCGCCCACCGGGATAGAGTACGTAATCGTAGGAGGCACGGCTGTCGTGGAGGGTGGGGAAGTTGTCGAAGGCACTCTCCCTGGGGTCGGTGTAAGGGCAGGCTGACAGCCGTTTTTAGCCCGGATTTTGCCCTGTTTGGGTATTTCTCGCTTTTGACACACTTTCAGGCCAGGTGCTACCATTGGTTGCCAGCGTTCCTGAAAAATAATGACAAATGCTACGAATGGGAGTAGTATCTCGGCACACAGGCTGCCAGAGAGCCGGAGTCAGGTGAAAGTCCGGCGCCGAGAGCCGTTGAGAACTCGCCCAGGAGCATCCTGCCCGAAAGGGGAGCGTGAGAGTGGACGGAACCCCAACCCGTTGGTTCGGTTGGTCCATCTATCTCAGACACCCGTGTAGGGCCGGACGGGGTGGCGCCGTTACAAAGCCTAAGAGTGGTCTGGAGCGAAGCTCTGGACAACTTGGGTGGTACCGCGGGGTATCCGTTTGTAGAGAAGATAGGTCCCGTCCCTTGAGTGGACGGGATTTTTTGATATGAGTATATTTCGAATACACAGTTCTTGGCCGGTGAAGCCGAGAGACCGTGGGAGGTTCGAGTATTATGCGACGCAATGGCGGTCAGATAGTCTGTGAAGCGCTGTTGAGGGAAGGCGTCGACGTAATCTTCGGTCTTCCGGGCGGCGCGATTCTGCCTCTGTACCAGATCCTTCCTGAATACCCAGAGCTTCGCCACATCCTCGTTCGTCATGAGCAGGGAGCCGCACACGCGGCGGACGGCTATGCACGAGTGACGGGAAGGCCGGGAGTGGCGTGGGCAACGTCAGGCCCGGGCGCAACGAATCTGGTAACTGGGATCGCGACGGCCCAGATGGACTCGGTGCCTATAGTGGTCATCACCGGACAGGTCGGTCGAGCCGCAATAGGTTCGGACGCCTTCCAGGAGACCGACATCACGGGGATCACGCTTCCGATCACCAAGCACAACTACCTGGTGATGCACGCCTCCGAGATTGCCGGGGTCATCAAGGAAGCATTCCATATTGCCAGCACCGGAAGGCCTGGCCCTGTTCTGGTTGATATTCCGAAGGATGTTTTCACGGAAGAGGTGGATGTGGAATGGCCCGACGAAATTGACCTGCCAGGTTACAAGCCGAATCTGCAAGGCCATAGCGGGATGATCCGTCGGGCGGCCAACCTCGTGAACGAGGCGGAACGCCCGGTAATTCTCGCGGGTCACGGCGTAATCATTTCTCAGGCCTTCGACGAGCTACGGGAGCTAGCCGAGAAGGCGCAGATCCCCGTGATTCCGACCCTACTGGGTATCAGCGGCTTCCCAGATGACCACGTTCTTTGCGTTGGGATGCCTGGAATGCACGGCATGGCTTACGCCAGCCTGGCGATTGAAGAGGCCGATCTGCTCATCGCATTGGGGATGCGGTTCGATGACCGGATCACCGGGGATACGTCTTCTTTCGCGACTGGCTCGAAGAAGATACACGTCGACGTCGATCCTAGTGAGATTGGCAAGAACAT
>JAAXHZ010000326.1 GCA_012270625.1 Dehalococcoidia bacterium
GCTGCTCATGATGCTGGCAGTCGGATGCGCGCTCGAAAGTGAGGCAGCGACCCATGAGCCGGACACGACGGCCCAGGAAGCAGTCCCGGCATCTCTTGGTGTAGCTGCGGCGGCCAGCATGGCCACGGGTGCGCCCATGTCGCAGTCAGCCGCGCTGTTCGACAACGTAGCAGCCGGTGAGGCCGGAATCTGGGTTACCGGAACAGGTCAAATAACTATGCAACCGGACCTTGCTATCCTGAATCTGGGAGTCGAAACAATCGAAGATACCGTGGCGGAAGCGAACGGCGCAGCCGCGAATGCTATGGACGCCATCATGCAGTCGCTCACCGAAAGCGGCGTGGAGGAGCGCGACATACAGACCCACAACTTCAACGTCCGGCCCCAGTACGAGTGGATCGAGGTCGAGGAGGACGGCAGAAGGTCCAGCAGACGCGAACTCGTAGGATACGAGGTAACAAACAACCTGACCGCCAGAATCAGAGACTTGGAGTCGGTGGGGGACGTGATCGACCGGGTCATTGCGGCGGGCGGAGACGCAACTCGGTTCGATGGCCTGAGATTCACTGTAGAAGACACGTCGGAATTGATGTCTCAACTTCGAGAGAATGCTGTCATGGACGCAATGGCAAAGGCTCAACAGATCGCCGACGTCGCGGGTGTCGGTCTCGGGAGTCTTGGATACATAACCGATTCGCCGATCAGCACACAGGGCGTGGACCCCTACGCCCCGCGTTTTGAAGCAGCCGCCATAGCGCCAGCGGCCCCGGCCGCCGCCACGTCGATCAGCGGCGGCGAGCTCGAGGTCTCTATGACAGTTCACGCGGCGTTCTCGATTCAGTAGCGGGAAGCTCACAGGTTCTCTAACCTCAACAAAAGTCAGAAACGAGAGACTGAGTCACGCTTTCAGCAACCCAGTCTCTCGTTTACAGTTTTGTAAGAAGTCCAAGCAACTGTTCAGTCCGAGGTGCATCACTCATGATCCTTAGCGATCGGTCCATCAGGGAGCAAATGGCTGCTGGCCGAATCATCGTGGACCCTCTCGGCCCCAATGCGGTCCAGCCTGCCAGCGTGGACATCAGACTCGACAGCGAGATACTCGTTTTTCGCAACAACTGGCGGACTCACATCGACGTCATGAAGCCAGCCGACGACGTGGTCGAAAAGATCACGGTCGAAGAGGGGAGACCGTTCCTGCTGCATCCGGGCCAGTTCGCACTGGGAAGCACGCTCGAAGCCGTAACTATCCCGGACGACATCGTCGCCAGGATAGAGGGGAAGAGCTCGCTCGCTCGGTACGGTCTGCTGATTCACTCTACCGCCGGCTTCGTGGATCCAGGGTGGACTGGCAAACTGACACTGGAGTTTTCCAACGTCGGGATACTGGGCATAACCCTTCACAAGGGAATGAAGATCGGTCACATCTCGTTCACGCAGCTGACCACGCCCGCAGACAACCCATACGGATCACGTGAGCTTCGGAGCAAGTACCAGGGCCAGGGCGGCCCTGTGACCTCTCGGTACTACTGGGACTACCAGCTTCCGATGAATGGCGATGCGTCCCCCTGATACCGATGCCCCCGAGCCTCGGTGGACTGGTCTATCCCTCAACATCGGAAGCGAGGCTGACATCAGCCCGTACATGGTCCGGGCGCTGGAGCTGGCATGGGAGGCCGTCGGCAGGACCAGTCCGAACCCGCCTGTCGGTGCAGTAGTGACCAGAGATGGGCGCGTCTCTGGGGAGGGCAGCACACAGCCAGTCGGCGAAGCGCACGCCGAGGTCGTCGCGCTGCGGCAGGCTGGAAGCCTCGCCCGAGGCTCCACGATGTACGTCACTCTGGAACCGTGTTCACATCACGGACGGACTCCCCCCTGCAC
>JAAXHZ010000327.1 GCA_012270625.1 Dehalococcoidia bacterium
GCCGACTGGCGCAACGACCGGATTCAGAAGTTCTCTCCTGACGGCGAGTTCATAGCCGCGTTCGGCGAATCCGGCGACGGCGACGGCCAATTCCACAGACCGTCCAGCGTCGTCGTCGATGACCAGGGCCTGATCTACGTCGCCGACTGGGGCAACGAGCGCGTACAGGTGCTGGGGCCACAAGGCGAGTTCCTGGAGAAGCTCAGAGGGCAGGCGACCCTGTCCAAGTGGGCCAATGACTTCTACGAGGCCAACTCAGAAGAGTGGGAAGCCCGCCTTGCCGCCACCATCATGGTAACTCCCACCCCAGACGTGGAGACTGCCCACGAGGAGTCCGCTAGAGTCGAACCGTATTTCTGGGGACCGATCTCGGTGAAGCTCGACAGCCACGGACGACTCTACGTCACCGAGTCCAACAGGCACCGCATACAGATATACGAGAAGCTGTGAGACAAAGCTGGGAGGACGACCATGGCCTCGAACGTACCGGCAATCCCTGAGTTCGGAGGCAGACCGTTCTACGGATACGACTCGGCCAACGTGCAGAAGGGCTACACCAACCGCGACGCCAGTGAGGTCGCCGACTTCCTGACGCTGCGCCTGTCATCAGGCATGAGCGTTCTCGACTGCGGCTGCGGTCCCGGCCCGATCACGCTCGGGCTGGCCGAAATCGTCTCACCGGGCCGCGTCGTCGGCATCGACATCGAGCCGACGATGATCGACCGGGCCAGGCAGCTCGCCTCTGAGAGCGGCGCGGACAACATCGAGTTCAGGGTCGCCGACATATACGACCTCCCATTCGAAGACGGCGAGTTCGACGTCGTATTCTCCAGCGCGGTCACCGAGCACCTGTCCGACTCGGTCCGTGCGCTCAGAGAGATACACCGCGTCATCAGGCCCGGCGGCCTGGGAGCGGTCATCCGCACCGATTGGTCGTTCCCTTTCATCGTTCCCGAGTGCCCGGAGCTCAGCAGGTTCTTCGAGCTGTTCGAGGGCGGATTCAACCGTATCGGCGGCTCTCTCAACCGGGGCCGGTTCTTGAGGTCCGACATGCGAGAGGCCGGCTTCGACGTCGTCGAGTTCGAGGCCCGCGTGTCCAACGTCGTGGGGCCAGAGGCAGTGAGCGCATCCGCCGAGACCTATGTCGCGTGGATAGAGAACATCCCGCTGTTCCAGGAGTCCATCGACCTGGGCATCACAACCGACACGGAGCTGAAATCGATGGTCAGCGGCATCAGAGAGTGGGCACAGCACCCGGACGCCTACATGTCCACCGCCAGAGCACACGCCGTCGGAGTGAAGCAGTAAGGACCAAAATGCCGATTACGCGAAACGTGGACGACTTTAGGCGAAACCCCAGAGGGGAGCTTGGCACTAGGACGGCTACCCTAGATCGTTTCGGTGTTCGGAAGCTCAGGGAGCATTGGCTGTATTTGGAGTAGCGGTCAACCCGTTATTCGCTTCTAATTCGGACAGCGGCTGAATCGCATCAACCCCGATTGAGAAGTAGTGTAAGTCTTTCTCAATGCCAATAGACTCATAGCCAACTGCTTCAGCCGCTGCCAGCGTCGAGCCTGCCCCTGCGAACGGGTCAACAACCACACCCTCTCCCAGCACAAGTTCGCCTTGAACCTGTTTCAATTTAGTAGGAAGCCTCCAGTGCTGGACCTATCCTAGAAGGAACACAAACTTCAGGAGCAGTCCAGACCGATGGCACAACCAAGCGTAACGCAGTGGAACAATCAAGACCATACGACTGGGAAGAGCAGAGCTATCGGGAAGGATGTACCCATGCTTGCGAGCAAGCGAGACTGAGGTTGAAGGCAGCAGATGACGAGTTGTTGAGGTGCAAGCCGAGAGGCTGGACAGTGGTGGGGTTCCGCGAGCGGACGATGGTGACTCGATTCGGGGAAGTGGTGATCAGACGGCGGATATATCGTGATGAGAATGGTCGGAGCAGGATTGCGTTGGATGAGCATCTTGGGTGGGAGTCGCACCAGCAGGCGAGTCCGTCGTTGACCGAGAGCATCGTGTCGTTGTGTGCGCACATGCCCTCTGGGAAAACGACCGACACGGTGAGCGCACTGACAGCAGGTGTGTTGTCCACATCGACAGTGTACAGGCTGGTGGGGGATGTTGGAAAAAGTGCGCTGGATGATGAGCGAGAGCGGTGTGAGGCGCAGTTCGAGCGTGGTGAGGACATGGGTGAGGGGCGACAGAGAGCGGACATACTCTAGACGGAGGCGGATGGAGTGTGGATACACCT
>JAAXHZ010000328.1 GCA_012270625.1 Dehalococcoidia bacterium
CTCTAGCCCCGGCTGGCAGCTCGGGTGTCTGAGGAACCACAGCCACGAGCTGCGCCCTGCTCTTGGCAGATAACTTCGACATGTCATTGCCGTCCACACGTACGGAGCCGCGCTGCGGGGCGATCACGCCTGCTATCAGTTTCATCAACGTTGACTTGCCCACGCCGTTTGGCCCACCTATCCCAACCAGGCTGCCCTTCCCGATCTCGAGATCCACGCCGGAAAGCACACTGTGTTTCCCATAGCCTGCCCAGACTCCGCTAATAGAGATGGCGGCGCTGCCGCCCGGTTCAGCGCCGTTCCGCGAATTCCCGCCAAGAGCCTTTGCCGTGCGATTCATACCGCACCTACTCGCCGCCGCATGAGGATGAACAAGAAGAAAGGCGCTCCACAGAAGGCAGTGACCACGCCGACCGGCAGCTCACCAGGGCTGACTATAGTCCTCGCTATCAGATCGGCAGTGACCAGAAAAGTCGCCCCCACCAGGCCGCTCATGGGTAATATGAACCGATAGTCAACTCCCCACAAGATACGCACGACGTGAGGAGCGACAAGCCCGACGAAACCTATCAGCCCGCTGAACGAGACCGCCGCAGATGTCGCTAGCGTCGCGGCCACGATCAGCGCGATCTTCACTCGCTCTACGTCAACTCCCAGCATCGAGGCGTGCTCCTCGCTGAGCTGGACCACGTTAAGTATCCTCGCGAATCCAAGCAGCACACACACGCTGGGCCCCAAGTACAGAAGCACAACGAGGCTGTCACTCCACTCCGCTGCGATGAAGCTGCCCATCAGCCAGCTAAGTACCGGCCTCAGATCCGGATCGCTGCGTATCATCAGCAGGCTCGTTACTGACGCCGCTAGAGCCGAGATCGCCACGCCCGCGAGGATCAGCGTGGTCAGCGGCGTCCCGTGTGAGCTGCGAGCGACAGAGTATGCGATGATGACCGACGCAATCCCGCCGCAGAACGCCGCCACAGGCAGGATTCCGACACCTGCGAAGTAGAGTGGGACACCAGTAAGCAGCACTATGGTCGCTGCAAGACCAGCGCCGGACGCTACACCAACCAGGTAAGGGTCGGCGAGCGGGTTCTTGAACAGTCCCTGGTAAGCAGCCCCTGACATCGCCAGCCCCGCGCCTACAATCAGCGCCAGCGTCACTCGCGGCAGCCGCAGCTGCCATAGAATCGTGCTCCAGGAGTTTGGATGATCCGACTCCGCTATGCCTGGGAACTGCGCTGCGACCATCTCCACGACCGCACCCAGCGGTATGTGGACTGAACCCTGGCTGGCGGCGACCATAGCGGTTAGAGCAGCGACAGCGGCTCCCATCCCAAGTCGCCACCACGGATATCTGAGCCCGACGAGCCGAGACGCGACGGTGTCAATTCTCGTTCTGTCCGCCTCACCCGCTGCCATTGGCTGGCTTCTACCCTTCTCCACATCCACTTACCTGAACAGACCCGGATAGACGAGACGGGCCATCTCCTCCACTCCCTCGATAAATCTGGGACCCTGGACAGACAGCGCATCGGTGCTCATGGTCAGGATCGTACCGTGTCGGACCGCGCGCACTGACTCGAACGCGGGCTCGTCAGTGAAGCCAGCCGGGTTTGACGTGAAGATAATGGTTGGGTCGCGTTCGACTATCACTTCAGGGCTGATCTGAGCGTAGCCCTCTACGTCGTGCGCAATATTTTCCAGCTTGAGAAGATCGAAGACCTCTTGCATCATCGTGCCCTGTCCTGGAGTCCAGAACCCGCCCGCATCCTGGAACACTGTGGGGCCGGCGCCTACAGGCTCCATAGCCTTACGGACGGCCTCGACCCTCGCCTCGAAATCCAGCGCTACTGCTTCGGCAGCGTCTGGATTTCCAACGATTCTGCCCCACATGCGGATACTGTCTGCGATGCTCTCGAAGTCGTCAGAAAGTGTGGGAATGTAGAGCACTTTGAGACCGGCCCGTTCGAGGTCCTGCACGAACCTGTCGAAGAAGATGAACACCAGGTCCGGTTCTAGAGCAACCGTCGCCTCGATGTCCATATTGAAGGCGTCGCCTACTCGCGCGATATCCGAGACCTCGGGGGGATAGCTGACATACTGGTGAGTTCCAACTATCCGGTCCCCCTCACCAATCGCGAACAGGATCTCAACTACGGCGGAGTCGAACGCGACGATCCTCTCAGGCGGTCGGTCGAACGTAATCTCACGATCGTCCCCGCCCTGCACGGTGACCGGGAACACCGCCGGAATCGGAGTCCGCTCCGCTGCCTTTGGCCTCGTTCTGGGACTCCCGACTCGTGCCGGCGTGGGCGAATCTGCGACGACTGCGGGTTGTGCGGGAGCTGCTGAGGCCGGAGGCTGCGGCTGGGCCGGGACAGCCGAGGACCCGGACTGTGTCGCGACTGCGGGTTGTGCGGGAGCTGCCGAGGCAGGAGGCTGCGGCTGGAGCGGTGCGCCCGGCTCCTCAGCCGTGCACGAAACAACTCCCACGTACACAATGACAAGCCCAATGAGGGCCGCAAGTATTCTGTTCATTTTCACCACCATCACATGGGATCGATTACTCTCCGAGGCGTAGGTTCGATGCTCAGGCGGTTCACATAAAACAGTTGACCCCGCTTCCAGGAAGGAGCAGGGTCGGTAGTGGCTGCGCGGGCCGATTTCGTACCTTTCCTCGAAGGCCAATATGTCGACGGGAGTAGTGGACCGGGCTCGCTCCACGTGTTGGTGGAGCCTACCGTTGCGGGACAGCGCTGGAC
>JAAXHZ010000329.1 GCA_012270625.1 Dehalococcoidia bacterium
CTGGACATATCGACCATCACTGTGCCAACCCTCATCGTGTGCGGCGAATATGACCGACTGACGCCGCCGGAGGTCAGCGCGGAGATGCACAGGAAGATACCCGGCTCCGAGTACGTCATTATCGAAGACGCCGGTCACCTGACCAACATCGAGAACCCCTCAAGATTCAACGAGGTCGTGATGAACTTTTTGCTGAGACACCGGGATTTGGCGTGATGATTGGAGGATATCGTCAAAGAATTCCTCGAACTCGACACCGCCTTGCTCTGCCGCTTCCGAGCGCGCGAGTTCTATCTCTGCGCGCTCTTCCTCATCTACCTCGAAGTCCGCGAGCCAGGACTCTATGGCCTCAGTCACAAGATCGTTGACCGTCCTGCCAGACCTGCAGGCTTCCTCTTCGAGTACAGAATAGAGGCTGTCATTCAGTGTCATCGTCTTCATGGGAGTCACTACTCATATCACTGTGCTCGCCCAAATTGCCGTGCCCCAAGTATACACGGCCCCCTGTAGAGCAGTTGTTGTTAGCGAGCGGTGGATCACATCAAACCTCGCTCATAACCATCGGCAGCAGAGTGATGGGCTTCGTCAATGTAGGTTGGCAGACTGTTGCTACACTTCGAATATGTCCCGCACGGTGCAGCTGAACCCCGGCAGCGCTGCGCCGCCATCCAGAATGTCATCTTCTCCCAGCATGACGTCCGGAGCATCCGCGCGATGCACTCCCACCGTTCTGGTTTCGGGATACACCACCCACACCAGCCCGGCGTCGTAGCTCAGCCACATCCGCGCCTTCTCGACAACGTCAGCAGGTCGATCGCTGGGGGATACGATCTCCACTACCAGCTCAGGGACCACTTCGAGATAGCCCGTGTTCCGAACCTCCAGAGGCTGCTTCTCTGCGGAGACGAACGCCAGGTCCGGCTCCCGCACCGTGTCCGGGTCACGCTCCAGCCGCACTCCGACATCGGACCCCACCAGCCGGCCCAGTCGCCTCGGCTTGACGAAGCCACCCAGGATGAGCACCATGTTCGTAACGATCTCGCCGTGCTCTTCTCCTGAAGCCATGGTCTCGTGCAGCACCCCTCGGATAAGCTCTCCGCGCACGCCTTCGCTGTACAGCCGCAGCAGGTCGTCAGCTGTCAGCAGCTTCTGTTTCTCTCCTGCGGTCGTCATGTTCCCCTCATATTGCGCCCACGGATAGTCCAGGTCTCGCTATGTACGTTCGCTTCGACAGAACGCACTCGTGCCCGCCTCTGATATAATCCAGCCAATTCTTGATTCCCGTCACCATCTTAACAGGAGGCAACACATGGCTGACACTGATTGGGGACAGATATACAAGGACATCGGAGCGCAGCCGGTCATCAACGCCATAGGCAGCGTCACGCTGCTGGGTGGCTCGACACCCGTTCCAGAGGTGATTGAGGCTATGGAGGCGGCAGGCGTCGCCTACATTCCTCTGATCGAGCTGGAGGAGAAGGCCGGACGAGCGATCGCCGAGATGGCGGACGTGCCAGCGGCTTGGGTGACGTCCGGCGCGGGATCAGCCCTGACACTGGCCGCCGCCGCGGTGATGGCGGGAGACGACGACGACAGGATCCAGCAGCTTCCGGACACTACCGGGATGAAGAACGAGTTCCTGATCCAGCGC
>JAAXHZ010000330.1 GCA_012270625.1 Dehalococcoidia bacterium
TAGCCGCTATCTATGATCGGCTCGAACGACAGGCCGCCGAATGGCTGACGAGGGAGTCTGTACATGAGTCGTCGCAGCAGATCACTCGTTCCGCGGACTTGAGATACCAGCACCAGGGGTGGGAGATCACCGTGGATGTCCCGGATGGCGAAGTCACACAACAGACCTTGGGAGACATGGAGACGAACTTCCATGAGCTTCACAAGCGTCTATACACGTACAACCTGCCTCATCAGACTGTCGAGCTGGTCAATCTTCGAGTGACGGCGCTTGGCAGCTTGCCTAGGCCTCCGTCCGATCCCGCTGCCGAACGTGCCGCCGCTGCTCCGACACCGGTGTCAACACGAAGAGTCAGGTTGTCCCGCAGTCAAGGGTTTGTCGAAACACCTGTGTATGCCAGACAGCAGGTTGTGTCGGGCGCAGAGATCGAGGGCCCCGCCGTTATCGAACAGCGCGACACCACGACGCTGCTGGCATCAGGGTATCGCTCGCAAACAGACGCTTACGGCAATCTGGTCATTCGTCACTCAGACTGAACTTTGGATACCTGAAACTACAATTGCGAGGACCGGCCAATGTCCGTTGACCCAATAACCCTCGAGATAGTACGCGGCGCGGTTAGCTCTGTCATTAGACAGATGGAGGCCCTCATCGAGCGTACCGCAATGTCACCAGTCATCAAGGAGAAGATGGACTACTTCGTCGGCGTCTATGACCTCGATGGCCGCGTTGTCGATGGGTTTCTATCAACCTCCGGGCCTCGCATAGTGGATCCTGTGCTCCGTGACTATCCGCTTGAGGACATGCGGCCAGGGGACCTCTACTGGTACAACGACCCGCATCGCTCCAAAGGCGCTATCCAGCACACCGGGGACATGTGCTTCACTTCGCCGGTTTTTCACGAGGATAAACCGGTCGGGTTCGCGGTCAGCTACGGCCACTTCTGGGACATCGGCGGTAGCGTGGCAGGCAGCCTCTCTCCACACGCCTCGGAGATATTTCACGAGGGTATGCTGGTGCCCCCCATCAGGATCATGCGCTCCGGCGAGATCAACCGGGAGGCGTATGCGGTCATTCTCAACAACAGTCGGTTCCCGGAGATGCTGGAAGGAGACACGCGCGCGCTGATGGCGGCCTGTCGTCTTGCCGAAGACCGTCTCGCCGAATTGATGGACCGATATGGTCAGCAGACGATACTAGAGGCGTTCGATGAGATAGTGCGGCGCAGCATCGACGCCTACAGAGAGTTCGCTCGTGAGGTCGTTCCTGAGGGCGAACACCACTTCTACGACTACGTCGATCGTGACCCCATCGATGACCAGCCGAGACTCGTGGACGTGAAGCTGCTGCACCAGGACGGCCGACTGGTCGCCGACCTGACCGACAGCGGCCCTCAGGCCAAAGGGCCGGTCAACTTCATCACCAGCCCCGGCGCATTCAACCTGATCATGGCGCGTCACCTCAGCTACATGAAGCCGGGTCTTCCACTCAATGAGGGCGCAGTGGCGTTTCTCGACGACGTGCGCACCGAGCCGGGAACGATCACCTACCCAAACTTTCCGGCTCCGGTTGGGCTTCGCAGCCACACGGTTATCAGGCTCATGGACATCATGGGCGGCGTACTCGCCCAGGCCAACGACGGACGAGGCCCCGCCGCTTCTCCCGTGTATGTGATTTACAACCTGCGAGCAGTAGATGACGACGGTCGCTACCTCTACTTCAGTGAGGGTATCGGCTCAGGACAAGGCGCGCGTCCAACAGGTGACGGCCTGAACGTGATCTACTTCCGCGACCAGCGCAACTACCCAATCGAATTCGAGGAGGGGGAGTTTCCACTCCGAATCGAGCAGTATGCGATCAGGACCGACTCTGGAGGCCCCGGCCTTTACCGCGGAGGATGCGGAGTCGTTCGGGATGTCAGGGTTATGGTGGACTGCACCTTGAGCACCCGTATGGACAACGTCCGATTTCCCTGCTTCGGACTCAACGGCGGTCGCGCGGGACAGCCCGGCCGTTTCTTACTCAATCCGGGAACTCCCGGGGAGAGGGATATTCCACCCGCCGGAGAGGGTATCCAGGTGAGGGCCGGCGACCTGCTCAGGGCGGAGACGTGTGGAGGTGGCGGCTGGGGGCATCCGTTCGATCGCGATCCTCAAGATGTGGTGAGAGACGTCCTCGAAGGCTTCGTGTCCAGGCGAGCCGCCGAGATGGACTACGGAGTAGCGCTTGACGACAGCCTGGAGCTCGACGTCGGGGCGACAGAAGATATCAGGTCTGAGAGGCGACAGGAGATTCCACCAGTGGATAGAGGACCTGACGCGGACGAGTGGCTCGCGCGACAAGATGTCCACTCTCCTTCATGGAGCTGACAAGGGTAGGTAAACGTGTACAGCCAAGCATGAGTACCAGCCAACAGGCTCCCTCTCCCTCAGGGAGAGGG
>JAAXHZ010000331.1 GCA_012270625.1 Dehalococcoidia bacterium
ATGGCCCGCTCAGACTGGATTGGTATAATGCCGAATCCAGAAGAGAACAGCCAGATCGAGCGGTGCATGCCAACGCTGTGTCGGAATCCAGAAGACTAGCAGACGAAGCTAGAGCGATATATAGGGAATATGAGGGCCTGCTCGAGGACATTAGAGACCAAGAACAGGATGCAGAGATCCAGCGACAGGAGATGAGAGAACGGATTGAGGGAATTCGTAGCCAGCTTAGGGATGACCTAGCTCGGAGCAAAGACTCTGCGCGGGAGGAGATTCAACGAGACCGGGAGCATCTTGATGAACTGTACAAGTTGAGAGACCAGCAGCTCTCTATACTGGTCGACTTTCAGAAGAGTGCCTTGGATGAGGAATTGGACCTGCAGACCAAGCCGTTCATAGTGCGCAGAGAGGACATTCGTGATGTCCAGGTGGAGATAACAGCCGGCTTGATGAATCGAAGGGATGAACAGCAAGCAGTCATTGATCAGATTGAGGGCTTCAAAGTATCAGCGGAAGTCCCGCAAGTACCCACCATAATCCATATTCCTTTCTGGGTGGTGAATTTGGAGTCCAGTGAGGTCAATGACACAATTACGATACCACCGCAATCGATTGAGAGGCCGGCGGAGCCGCCAAAGTCAGGACGCAAGTATGCTTCTATCAGCCGGGATCTGTCCGCGTCATTATCGCGGATTTCCGGACCAATCGGGCAGGGTAGAGGTATGATACAGGAAGTAGTGAATCTTCCCCTAACCGGATTGGAAGCTGCCGCCATATCGGATGCTCTCGATGCGCTGGTCTCTGACCAGATGTTGTCCCAGGGCTACTCAAAGCGAATAAAGAAGTTCTTTGAATTGTCGATAGCTGGTTAGAGCGAGAAGAGGAACAAAATGCAACAGCAACAGCCTCCCAGGGCAGTACGAAGCGTAGATGCGGTAACGATTCAGGATGACATGGCTGTCGTTGGAGATGGCGTACCTTATGAGTTTGACATCGTGCCGACACGGAGAGAGGAATTAGGGCGGCGGATAGAGGTCCGGCCCGGTGCGTTCGTAGGTGGCGTCATATGCGGAAGGACGATCGAACTCTACGATGGTCTGGGACTGGACATGATCCAGATGACGAGAGTTCGAGGTCTATATGGAATGGAGGATGTTAGGGTAGGCAACTATTGCGTAGTTGCCACACATGTGCAGTGCAACAAGTCTGTGTATGTTGGCAGTAATTCCCAGATCTTCGGAGATATTGTTGGAGAATCCATCGTGATTGATGGCAACACAGCTGTCGCTGGCAACGTCGTCGGGACAAAGGATATTATCATAGGTCGTGAGGTCTCTATCGGCGGGTACGTCGTATCGCTTCAAGGTTCGGTTGCCATCGATGACCAAAGCCAGGTGTTCGATGTTATAGCTCACTCTGGAATAGAACTCGGCTCAGGAGTCACAACTCTTGATCCTGTGATCCAGAGTATTGATGGTGATGTTGAGTTGGCAGGACAGGCCACTCTGGGAGGAATGAACATCGGAGCAGTACGTCGTCCTCTTCACATCAACACGAACGAGATTCGAGTGAAGAGCATCGAGTACGAGACTATAACTAACCAGTTGGCGGCCAGCTTTGATGAATTGAAGTAGCTTAGGAGACTTTCAGTTAATGCTCTTTATGGGGGCAGCCCAAGCACTGTCGTTCTGCTTTCCACTCTCCTCCTTTCTATTGCCGGCAGTCCGCGACAGGACTTTTTCACTCTCGAATTAAGTTAGTAACGGAGATATCATAATGCCACTCTGCGAAACCGAAGGATGCGGCAAGAGGTACATTGGAACAACGTGTCCCTACTGTAAAAACGCAGCCGTTCAACGTCGTCCCTCAATGGACAACAGCGGGTTCGGCAGTATGGTCAGCATGTTTGCTGATGTAGAAAGCGCCGGTCCTCGGATCAATATCGCCGGCAATGTGAACTTGGAGCAGATCAGTGTTTCAGGGGATATAGTCGGAGGGGATTACGTTGAAGGCGATAAGGCCGGTGGAGACATAGACAAAGGGCGCCACCTCATTGATGTTGGTGGTGACTACACAATTGCCAAAGGCGCTACGGCTGCGGATGGCGCCGCACCTCAGCCGATGAATTACGCTGAACAGTCACAGCGTCCGGCCTTCTGTCCATTCTGCGGTACAAGTCTCGAGAACCTCGCCGTAGCTCGATTCTGTCCAGCCTGTACCCAGCAGATCGCCAATTGACAAGGCTATGAACGACATGGCAGGTGCGTAAATGACAGAAAGGGTGCCAATGAGGCTGGAACCCGAATTCATGACACTTGAGGAACTGGCGGGATACGTCAGAATCAACAAACGCACGATTCACAACTGGGCTCAGAGTGGAAAAATTCCGGCCTACAGGCTTGAGGGGGAATGGCGCTTCCGCCGGGACGAGATAGACGAATGGCTCCGGGCACAACGCCCAGGATCTACTATGGCCCAGCAAAAACGACGCTGTTCGGTCTGCTCTCGTGACGAAACAGACGATCGCCCCATGGCTGGTGAATGCTCGGCTCCGGAGTGTACGCGCCCGATCTGCGGTACCTGCTGGGGCATTATTCGCAGACGTGAATGCTCGGCTCATGTGCTGGATTCCGTCCCAAGTTCGAAAGGTGAACTGGAACGGGTCTCTGGAGGTGGACAGACAGATGGCCTACGAGCTAGCCGCAAGAGACTCTCCAACTCATCTGTGAACCTGCTAAGTGCGCGATTTCTCGATGGATTCTCTAGGAGAGTAGAGGGGCGACCACACTTAGTGAGCTCGGCAGGAACTCTCATCGCCCGCGTCAATAGCTGGTCTCTAGTAAAGCAGTCTGGATCCGGGGACCCGTATGGAAAGAAGACTCCATTGCGGACTTCTAGAGGGAGTACACGCCCACCCCTCACTCTAACTACGACCGGCTGGGTCACCTATGCGATTAAGCTCCCAGGTAGATCTCGTGAGGGGAGTGCCGTACGCACCCTGCGCCTCGAGGCTCGTGTTTTGAGCGTATCAACACGCCGGATCAGGAAGAGGCAATCGGACTCTCAGCCCATCAGTCGAAGACATCTAGAACATACTCTAGAAGATGCACTTTTGACGGCAGAGAGCGAAAAGGTGCACCGTATCCTTGGTCTGTACGCCTCTCAAGGTTGGGCTGAGGATGCCCATGAGATGCTGGATCACCCGAACAGCAGTGAACGGTTCCAGCACTCCAATCTTTCTGTTGCTCTTGTGGGGCCCGATCCCAGTAGGGCCGTCTGGAACTCCAGTGATCCCATCATCGTGGATTTGGGGATGTACTTCGTCGAAACCCCAGAGGGCGAGGTTGTAGAGTGCAAGGAGCGCATTCGAGAACTGATAAACATCTCAGGCGTCTATCTGGTCAGACGTATCGTCAAAGAAGAGGGATTTCGGTCAAGTGTTGTACACGAGGCTATCGTAGCCCTTTTTAGTGCAAAGGAAGTCGAAGTAGTAACTGAACAGGGCGAAGAAGCTATTGTGAAGAAGGAGTAAGAGATGAATCTGCTAGGTGGCATATTCTCGAGGGGTAACACCCTAGACAGGACCAAGAGGGAAGACCTTCGGAGTGAACAGGTTAAGCTTCAGGTCCAGGAGCAGACACTGACGAAGCGTCTAAGGGAGTTGGAAAATCAGAAGGGGAAGCTGTTCAAGAACGCAGTGTCCTCCGGTGGGACAAGAGCTGAAGACAGGATTGCCGCAAGACAGATTCAATCCCTGAGCGCCAGACAGAACGACTTAGAGCGCCAGGCGGAAGACATTTCAAACAAGCTTATGGCGCTCGAAAGACTGTCTCGCATGAAAGAGAGGCAGCAGTCGTTGGAAGATAAGGGCGTGTGGGCGAAGATCTCCGAAATGGACATTACAGACCTCAATGACGCCCTACTTGACAAGAATGTAGAAGACCAGGAGCAGCGGACCCTAGTTGGTGTCATAAATGAGACGCTTGGAATAGACGAGGCAACACTGGCATCCGAAGAATCTCCGGAGATTTCAACTATTCTGGAGCACATAGAGGCTGCTCGGGAGAGTGGCATGGTTGAAGATGAAATGGGGCTGATGGAACGAAGGGTGTCTGATGTCATGACAGAGAGGTAGGGAGGAGCAACACACAATGGATTTGACTTCCGAGCTCCAGGCAGCACTAAAGGAATCGGAACATCGCGCTCAGTGTCATGAATCTGACGGGGCATTGCAGAAAGCTGCCAGCGAGTATGCGAGGTCAGCCCATCTCCTCAGGCAGATCGCTAAACAGACGCGAGGACTCCGCCTCAGACAACAGCGTCTCGATCGAGCACAGCGGTACAGTGATCGATCTAACATACTCCGACAGGGGCAGCCTGCGTCTGGAAGAAGTGCTGCGCTTGCTGCGGCCCCCCAGGGTCCCGAGGTCGATTCGCTGGGCGAGCGAGTCCGTTCCCTCATCAGAAAGACCGATGTCAGGTGGGACCAGATAGCGGGCCTTGCAGACGTCAGGTCCCAGATTAGAAGCCTATTCGCAATTGCGCTGGCACAGAGACCCGGGAATGTTGTAGTAGAACAGAGACCCAACATTCTTTTGTATGGCCCGCCGGGTACCGGCAAGACTTTGATCGCTGCTGCCGCGTCCGGTTCACTTGAGGCTACCTTCTTCAATGTGAAAGCCGGTGACCTGCTTTCAAAGAACTTCGGTGAGTCTCCTCAGTTGGTGGCAAGACTTTACTCAGAAGCTATCCATACGGCCCCATCAGTCGTATTTGTCGATGAGATCGAGGCACTGGTACCGGATAGAGACGCCCCAGGCGGAGTGACTGGACCCGAGTCTAGGATACTGTCGCAATTCCTCGCCGAGCTGGACGGCTTGGATTCCAAGTCTGCCGTAGAAATCGTGATTACGATCGCCGCGACTAACAAGCCGTGGCTCCTGGATGAGGCGATGCTAAGCAGATTCGCGCGACTAGTTTACGTGCCGCTCCCAGACTACGAAGGGCGCCGTGAGATATTCAGGCTTTCCATAGTGGGCAATGGCTACGAAAGTGAGGTGTCTCTGAATGAGCTTGCTGATATTGCAGACGGCAAGAGCGGCAGAGAAATCGCGGCTGCCTGCAGGGAAGCCGCGCGAAACATGCTCATGCGAGCCAATCCTGAACTCGATGAAAGAGCAGACCGCGGAGTAGAAGCGCTGCGAAACTACCGACTTCACACCCAGGCGATATCGAAAGAGGAGATAGTGCAAGCACTCTCCCAGATCAGGCCGGCGTCTGGTGTACAGGACCTTGATCGATACGAGAGTTGGATGGCTGCTGTATGACTCCTAAGAAATGGTGTTTCATCTGCAAAGAACAGCTGGCTGGGCGAAAGCACTTGTGTGTGGCAAATACCTGCTGACTGCTAAGGAGCACGGTAATGGCGAATAAGTGGAGAGTGTACGGTTCTGAAACTGTCGCAGCAGCACTGAGCAAGGAAGAGCTTCCGGGATTCTCGCGACAGGTGCAGGTGGGACCCAGTGAGGCTGCGTTAATCATTCGCAGTGGTATCTTGGAAGAGGTCATCACTGAGTCCCGCCTCAGCACTTCCGGCATTGGTGATCGTCTGGCCGGCTTCTTCGGCAGGGCCGCCAGCATTGAGGTCATTTTTGCGGATACGTCGCCGTTCGAGCTCGTGTTCTTTCTGGGCGAAGCCACCAGGGTCGACCAGAGAGAAGAGTTGCAGAGCGTAGGAACAGCCACTGCAATCTCCGCGTCACTGTCCGGCATCGCCGGGACTAGAGACGATGTGTTTGGCATCCTGGAGACCAAGGCCGGATCTCAGACGGACACTGCGTCGGTCTCCATAGCAGCTCTTACTGCTGACCGCGAGCCGGTTAACGCACAGGTCAGACTCACTGTGCGGGTGGATCTGGACGATGTCGAACTTCTTGCCAAGATGCTCCGCGGAAAGGCTGCCCTGGCAGTATGGGATATAGCTGCCCTTGTTCGGGACGAGCTGATCGCAAAGGTTCTGGTTCCCAAAGTCGCCAGATACCGGGCGGAAGAGTTGCGGGGGAATTCCGCACTCCTGAATGAGTTGGACGAAAGCACAGCGAGAGAACTGGGGAACACCTTCGACCTTTGGGGCCTGAGGCTGGAGAACTTCTCTCTTCTCTGGGGGCTGACTGAGCAGGAGAGGGCCGATATAGAACAGACCCGCGGCCGACGTGAGGAAGAGGCCAGGGACTTTGCCCACCAGCGTTACCTGCGTGAGCAGGACCGCAAACTGGAAATTGACAGAACGCGTCTCGGTAACCTCCATGAGTTGAAGGAAGCAGAGGCGCGCGGCGATGAACAGCTGAAAGAAATCTTGCTGGTCGCCGAGATTGACCGCGAACAACTCATGGATGGCCAGCGGTTGGATAGTGCCAAGATCGATGCTCAGATTCGCAGTGTCGAGTTAGGAATAGAGCGTGAGGAAGCAAACCTGCGTCTGGATGTGGAGCACCAGCAGGCCGACATGCAGCTTGATATCCAGCGACGGGAGGCCCAAAACCGCCTTGAAGAGTTGGAGGCCCAGAGTCGTCTCGAAATGAGTGAGATGGAACAGATGGTCAACCTCCAAAGTCGCCGAAGGGCGGAGAAGCACATTCAGTCATTAGAAATGCGCCGCTTGGAGATCGAAAGCGACTTTGCACGGCGAAGGCAGGACCAAGAAAGCCTGTTCGCGCGGCGCCAACAGGATGTCGAAATGACGCGCGAACGCATGCGGATGCAGGAGGCGTTGATTGCCAGAGGTTTGGACGCCGGCGCAGCCGATTCCAGCGTCTTGATATCCATGTTGGAACAGGCGACCGAACAAGAGTACGCCAGGACCTCTGATGCCAAAGTCCAGGCAAGGTCGGAGGCGGATGCAGCACGTTATTCGGTCGAGAATATTCGTGAAGAACAGGACCGGGAGCGCGCTCACCAGGCAGAGATGACAAGGCTGTCGGCACAGATGATGGAGGCATCCAAGCAGATCCCAGTGCCTGGGTCGGTCCAGCCCCCATTCCCTGCTCCTGCGGCCCCGCCACTTGCCCAAGGGCCGACAATTAACGTCACTTCTGGACCTGCCGCGCCCCCACCTTATCAGTCAGCGTCGGCAACGTGTCCCTCGTGCTCAGCGCCAGTGCAATCTGCATGGAAGGTCTGCCCACAGTGCGGCAACGGCCTTGCTCCTGACCCGCAATGCCCCAGCTGCAATCAGGCTGTACAACCTGGCTGGATGGCTTGCCCGTTCTGTGGTACCCAGCTGGTGCGGGATCCCGCATGTCGGGGTTGTGGCAATCCTGTCGACCAAGGCTGGAGAGCCTGTCCTTCATGTGGTATCAGACTAGCTTAGCTCCCCCTTAAACGGGCTGCGGCATGCTCTAAAGGATGCGTTCGGGTCCGGTGGCGAAACCGGGCCTTCGCGACCCGGAATGTGCCGCAGTCATGGAGGCTGGTGCAGTCTCCCACTCTCCTCAGATATTGAACTGCGGTTCGCTGTAGTCCAGGAGCTTGTTGTAGATCTGAATGCGCCAGCGCTGGGTATCGGCCACCATCAGCCTGGAGTTGCGGCTGTCGAACTCGACCGCTGAGGGCAGAGCGAAGCGCCACTCCGGTTCGAGTGTGTACACGCGGCGGCGCGCTTTGTAAACGTCCGGGTTGGAACGGACGTACTCCACCTGCCACTTGGACAGATCTTGAGCGTCTCCTACGAACGTGGTGATGTAGCCTCCATCGGCGGTATATGCCTGGACCCTGTGATTGGCCCAGTCACACACGTAGATGTCTCCGTCCGGATCCACGGCGACGTCCGACGGGTGATCGAACTCGTAGTCGCCTGATCCCTGACTGCCGAGCTCGAACATGAACCCGGCATCAGCGTCGAACTTCTGGATGCGATGATTCAGGTGGTCGGCGACGTAGATGCAGCCGTCGCCGTCGGTCGTTATGCCCCACGGATCCCTGAACTGACCGGGAGCCGACCCTTCGCTGCCCCACTCGGACAGGTAGCGCCCCTCGCGTGTGAGCCTCTGGACACGGTGGTTGAGCGTATCGACGACCAGCACGTTGTCATCGTTGTCTATGGCGATGCCGGACGGCCTTCGGAACTGGACATCGCCGTCTCCCGGTGAACCGAAAGAGCGGACGAAGTTGCCACTCTCGTCGAACACCGAGATGCGATCGGTCCAGGCGTCGGTGACGTAGATGTTGTAGTCCGAGTCCAGCGCGATGCCCGAGGTCCACATCAGCTGACCTGGACCTTCGCCGGACTCCCCAATGCGCTGGATCAGCTCTTCCTCGTCTGGGTAGAGCCCGACCGTGTATCTCGTGATCCCGCGACCGCCGCCGAGGTTGGACACGATGGCGTACACGTCATTGTCCCGCCCGAAGGCCAGCGCGAGCGGCCCCATGACTTGATCGCGGCCACCCACGACGTGGCTGAAGTCGTAAACGCGGTCTCCTACTATTTTAGTGAGCATATCGTTGATTCCTAGGCTGTGGATTACCGCTGACATGTGTATCAGCTAAGCGGGGACTTTCGATCCCTGCGTCTATGCGAACTGGTACTCTCTCGTGGCGACTATTAGCTGGAGCAGCTCGGCAACACGCTGGGCCGATTGGGCCTCGCTGTCCTCGTCCCAGGCGAACTCTCCACTGATCGCGGCGTGTTCGATCAGCTCGGCGCGGGTATCGTCTCTCACGACGACCGGACCTAGAAGCTCGAGACATGTATCGACAGCGGACTCCGGCGACTCGCCTGAGGACTTGACGCGCTCGATGATGTCGTGGACTCCCGGACGGTCGATCTGGCCGACCATGTCTGCGACGAAGTTGGCGCGCTTCATCAGCGATCCGCTGTTGATCCACTCGACGCCTGAGTGCCATCCCTCGACGCTTGGCGGGTTGAGCAGCTCCTGTCCCATGTACGTGATATGGTTGGAGTAGTCGAACACCTCGGGGCCGGGAAGCTCGCCGCCGCCGACCATTCTGAGCGTGCCTATGACAACCTCGGTCGGGTTCTTGACCTTGGTGAACCGGGCATCCTTGAAGAAGTCGGAGTTGAACAG
>JAAXHZ010000332.1 GCA_012270625.1 Dehalococcoidia bacterium
AACACCTGGCGCTTCTGGGACATCTCGAACTCGCGCGACCTGATCGGTTACGAACCCGAGGACGATGCCGAGCAGTGGAGAACGGGCTGAGGCTGGTTTACGGCCACTTTACTTTGCCGTCTTCGTAGATGTCCTCTAGAAACTCGTTAGTGAACGCCGAGCTTACGTCCTGGGAGGCTGGCAGGGCCTCGTACTTGAGCAGCGAGTCGTGGAACTCCTGCCACTGATCTTCGGTCATCCATCCCAGGCCGTTGGCGTCGGTGTGCGGCGAGACGGCGTCCGCGAACTCGGCGTCTAGCATGAATCGCATGTGTTCGCGGTCCGCATTCTCAGCGTACTCGAGCACGATGTCGAGCGTCTCCTCCGTGTTGGCGGCCGCGAACTCCAACCCTTTCATCGTCGCCTTCAGGAAGCGCTCTACGGTGTCTGAGTCTTCGTCGATCTGGTTCTGACGGACGATGTATGTGAGTCCCAGCGTCGGCACGCCGTAATCGGCGGCGTCGAACATGTTCATGTCGAAGCCCAGCCCTCGGATGATGTTGGGTTCGTTGGACTTGAACGCAGCCAGAACATCTACCTGGCCCTCGGTGAGAACGCGAGGATCGAACCCAACCCTGACTTCCTGGATACGCGAGCGGTCAACTCCCTCGGCCTCCAGGATTGCCAGATAGTCGGGTGGGATGCTGACCTTGTATCCGAACGTCTTGCCCTCCCAGTCTTTCGGGGCGCTGATACCCGAGTCTGAAAGGGCCAGGAACGCCTGCTGACCGCGCTGCCCGAACAGCGCGATGGCGACTATGGGCAGACCCGGCTCGGCGCGTCTGCTGAGTACCGAGTTGCCGTCAACGGTCGTGAAATCCACCTCACCGGCCATGAGCAGGTTGAGATGCTCGCCGGTAGAGTGCTGGATATCGACGTCCAGACCCTGCTCATCGAAGTAGCCCTTCTCCTCGGCGACGTAGGCCGCGACGAATGGCAGATTGGCCTGGGGTCTGAACCCGGCCATGAACGTAACGGATCTGGGGTCGGTCTCGCCGAAAGAGCATCCGGCAAGGCAGAGCAGGACGGCGAGTGCAATCAAGGGAGTCTTATAATTTCGGTTTATGTTCATGTCATTCCGTTCAGTCTATACGGGTTTACCATTGCCTATCCGATCCTAGCTCCGTATCGTGCCAGAACAGCGCTCTTCGCTCCAACACTGAAGTCAGGATCGTGAGCACGATTCCCAGTGCGGACAGCACCAGTATGGCCGCGAACAGTGTCGGCATGTCGAGGTTGCTGTGGGCCACAATGATGACGCTGCCAAGTCCCCTGTCGGCGCTGAACCACTCTCCAACCACTGCCCCGATGACCGAGAGTGGAATCGCCACTCGAAAGGCCGCAAACAGATATGGGGTCGCGCTGGGAACGCGAAGAAGGGTGAAGACCTGGCGACGAGAGGCGTGGATCGATCTGAGGAAGTCCAGCGCGCCCGGATCGACCGATCTGAATCCGGTCACTCCGTTGACGAGCACGGGGAAGAAGGTGATAAGGGCTGCAATCAGCACCTTCGGGACAGGCCCGAATCCGAACCAGATCACGAAGAGCGGCGCGACCGCGACGATCGGAGTCACCTTGACGAGTATGGCAAGCGGGTAGAGGCTCCGCTCGATCAGTCGGGAGTGGGCCATGAGTGTCGCGCCGACGAGTGCGACCGTCGTGCCGAGCAGGAATCCGCCGGCTGCCTCCGCCAGCGTGATCAAGCCGTGAACAATGAAGAAATCCAGGTCTCCGAAAAGGCGCGACAGGACCACAGATGGCGCCGGAATGATGTAGACGGGGGTGTTGGAGACGTTCGTCCAGACTTCCCATATTACGCAGACCACTGTAAGCGCGACCACCGGCGGCAACACGTATAGCAGCGTTGGAGACGTCAGTGCGCTCGATCGACGAGACGCAGCGGCTACGTCGGTGTCCGGCGAGGATCTGCGAATCGAGTTGGCCGGTTTATCCAACGGACACTCGCTGTCCGCGATCGCCGTGGGCGAGCAGATCGTGGAGCCGGTACGTGTATTCCAGGAACTCAGGCTCACGCTCCATGTGGCTCAACCTGGGACGCGGGAGGTCTATGTCCAGCACCGACACGATCCGGCCCGGACGATCGGATATGACTGCCACCCTGTCGGAGAGAGCCACTGCCTCGGCGATGCTGTGCGTGACGAACACGACGGTCTTCTTGTCGGCCTCCCATATGCGCAGCAGCTCGTAGCGCATAGAGGCCCGGGTGATCTCGTCAAGTGCGCCGAAGGGCTCGTCCATCAGGAACAGGGACGCTCCGACGGCGATGGCGCGCGCAAGCGCCGTCCGCTGCTGCATACCGCCTGAGAGCTGGTGAGGATAGTAGTCGGCAAAGCCGGTGAGCCCTACGGTCTCAATCAGGTCTTCGACGCTTGCGCGATTCCCGCCACCCACTCGCTGGTCCACGTCCAGCGGTAGGTGAATGTTGGCGGCCACGGACCGCCAGGGGAGCAGTGACGGCTCCTGGAGCACGTACCCGATCTCCCTTCCGGTCTGCGCCTGAGCCGGTGTCTGGCCGTCGATTGTGATGACGCCGGAGTCCGGTTCGATGAGACCGGCGATTAGCCGGAGCAGTGTGGACTTGCCGCATCCGCTTGGGCCGAGCAGCGAAACGAACTCACCGTGGGCTACGTTGAGCGTGACGTTATCGACGACTCTGATCAGGCCGTTGCCTGAGTCGAAGCTCTTGTGAATCCTGGTGACTTGCAGATGTAGCTGTGCTGAGGCGGTCATTGCATCCTGTACAGCCTGTATCAGTTTGATAGGCGGGGATTTCACCCTCACCCTAGCCCTCTCCCAGAGGGAGCTGACAGGGGTAGGTATTCGTGCTTTTCACCCTCACCCCAACCCTCTCCCTCAGGGAGAGGGAGCCTGTTGGTTGGGATTTGAGCTTGTCTGTCCATGTTTACCTACCCCAGTCAGCCCAGAGGGAGAGGGAACACTTGGCTCTTCCCGACTGAATTGATACAGGCTCTATCCTGTAGTTTACCACCCTGCTATACGCCAAATCCGCTATCATGTCTGAGTTCACAGACAGACGAGTCAGGAGCGAAACTATGTACCTGGTTAGACGGATATTCAACACGAAGCCGGGAGCGGCGAGGCAGGTTGCGAGTCTCGTCCACAAGCAGGCGCAGATCTACCATGACGCCGGTCATCGCAGCGAGTTCAGGGTCTATTTCAACGGCGGCACGGTGCCCGGTGAGAACAACGTCGTGGTGCTGGAGTGGACCGATGAGGCGCTGATGTCTCCCATGCGCGGCGGGAACGAGATCCCGCCCGAGGTGTACGACGTGGGCTCGCAGGTGCGTGAGCTGACAGAGGGCAACCGGATCGAGTTCATGGAGCTGATGACGCCTGACAAGATGATGGACGTCTAGCGATTCACGACTGCGTCAATCGGAGGTAATGGATAGCGTATCCAGCCATCTATTGGTCGTCCTGGGCGAGTGAAACCGCAGGACGCGCAGGTGGCTGTACTCAGGCAGGTCGAAAGCCGACAGGTATCTGCGGCCACGCGACCAGTGTGTCTTGAACACCCACAGGAAGAGCGAGTCCTTCGTGAGGAAGTGGCCCCAGAGACTCTCCCTGTTGCCGTTCCACAGCTCGGTCCTGCGCGCGGCCCGCCCTATGGTGCGCCACCATAGACGCCAGAACACGACTGGGAACTTGTAGTCTAGCCAGATGACAGCCGTCGCTCTGGGCCACACGATGTCCCTGGCGACGCTGTAGTTGCCGTCGGCTACCCAACGGTCGCCAGACAGCGCTTCGTCCAGTCGTTGTCTGAAGATGTCGTTGGGAGTCTCGGTCCAGTTGGGACCGTGACGGTAGGCGTCGAACTCGACGTGCGGAGATCCCAGTCTCGATGCCAGGTCACGCGCGAAGGTCGTCTTTCCGGATCCGGAAGTGCCGAGAACCACGACCCTGTCAAGGGTTGGGCGGTCTTCTGCCAAGCTGATGGGACGTACGAGAGGCAAGGTGGTCTCCTACATTGGGAAGATCGGCCTGATATTGTAGCACTGAGACCGACGGAGGTTCTGGAACATGCGCCTGAAGGACAAAGTCGCGCTGATTACGGGCGCGGGATCGGGGATAGGCAGAGACACCGCCGTCCTGTTCGCCGAGGAGGGCGCCGTCGTGGTCGCCGCCGACCTGACGGGCGACAGCGCTCAGGAGACGGTCGATGCGATCCTGAAAGCGGGTGGTCGCGCCGTGTCGATCACCGGCGACGTAACAGACTCCGCAGACGCTGAGCGGATGGTCAGAGCCGCAGTCGAGAACTTCGGAAAGCTCGACCTGCTGGTCAACAGCGCGGGCCTCACCTCGCGACACTCGTCCCTGGAAGGGGCGTCTCCAGAAGAAGCCTGGGAGCGTGTCATCGAGGTCAACCTCAAGGGCACATACATGGTTAGCTGGTTTGCAGTGCCTGAGATGGAGCGAGCCGGTGGCGGTTCGATCATCAACCTGGCATCGATCATGGGGCTGGTGGGCTATCCGGTAGGGATCGGCGGCGGCTTCAACCCGTATCCGCCGTCGAAGGGCGGTGTGGTCCAGTTCACAAGGACGCTCGCCGTGGACAGCGCGCGGAAGAACATCCGCGTGAACTGTCTCTGCCCGGGATTCATCGCGACCAATCTCACGAGGGGTCTGACCGAGGACCCGGACATGCTCAACAGGCTCGAATCGCTTCATCCCATGGGGCGGCTCGGTCAGCCGCGTGAGGTGGCCTACGCTGCGCTGTACCTGGCTTCGGACGACGCGCGTCACGTCACCGGGACCGCGCTGACCGTCGATGGAGGATACACAGCCTGGTAGAGGAGTGAGTGGAGAGAAGTGAGGAGTGAGATCACCGCACTGCCTCCCTAGATCGGGGCTATGGAGATTTTCTTCGTGGTCACAAGAATGTGACGCGGCTCTTCCACATCTCGTAAGAGATGGACTCCAGCGCCTTTTGGTTCGGTCGGTCCACGGGGAGCAGTCGCGACAGCGTCTTCGGCTCCAGATCCTGCATCAGCCGGCAGCGTTTGGTGAAGCCGTTCAGAGTGCCTCTCTCGCCTCCGAGCATCACGTAGTCCATCTTACGGAGAAAAGGCTCGAACACGGTGCGTGTCATGCGGCACGTCGTGTCGTACATCTCTCTGATCAGGCGCTCGCGGCTGCGCTCGAACCGGCGCTGCGAGCTGCCCCCGGCGCGGTGCCTGCTCTTGACGTAGCGCGTGTCCGTCTTGGTCGCGAGCAGACTGTTGCCACTCAGCACGGCGACGGCGTACCTGCCGAGTCTGAGCAGCACGACACCGACAACCGGCTCCGAGCTCAGCAGGTCGAGGATGGGCTTCGCCGCCACGCCAGCCGCCATGACGTCCACGGTAAGCGGGAATGGCGGCTGGATTGCAACCGTCCTGTCCGGGGACAAGAACACGGCGATGCCGGTGTCACTCTTTCCTATGTCGGCCAGCGCGTCAGCCGCCCGCGATCTGTACGGCTCCGACTCAGGCAGAAGGTGTTTTTGTAAACAGTCGCGCGCGTCGAGCGTCTGCGCGGATATGCAGACAGTCGCGGCGCAGCCTTCAGAGTCGAGCTCTTCCAGCAGGCGACGGACGGCGCGTTTGGACATCTGTCTGTGCATGGGACACCCCGAAGGTTAGGGCAAAATCGCCTTTCAGTGGCTCTGATTGATTTAGCCATGCCATGATACAATGAACATGTGCATGATTCGTAACGATGCGCTACCGAATACTCTTGACATCAGAAGCCACCGACATGCTGTCAGGCATATCCGACCGTAGGATTCGATCCCAGATAGTCCGGCGTATCGAGCGGCTGTCGAACGATCCGGAGAAACAGGGGAAGCCTCTCATAGGTCCGCTGATTGGGTACCGATCGATTCGAGCCGCCGGACAACGCTACCGAATCGTCTATCGAATAGACAGGGGTGAGGTGAGAGTGATTGTGGTAGCCGCTGGTATCAGGCGCGAGGGAGGTCGGCGAGACATTTACAGACTGGCTCAGCGGTTGGTTAGTCTCGGACTGGTCGAACCGCCAGAGTCCGATGATAGCTAGAAGGTTCAACAGCGATGACCAACTTGGACTATGGAACAGAGCATATACCCATCGTCGAGGCGCGGGCCATTCTGCCCCAGCTTCCTAAGCGTCTGGCCGAGGAGGAACGCGCAGTGGCGATCACCCGACATGGCAAGCCTGTGTTGGCAGTAATGTCCTGGGAGCTATTCGAGTCTATCGTCGAGACAATGGAGGTCATGGCGGACGATGACATGATGGCCTCGCTGCAACGGGGTATCGAGGACGTGCGGGAGGGCAACCTCGTTCCAATAGAACGAGTAGTGTCCGCCCTCGACTCAACAGAGTCGAAAAATTTCACTGACTAGGCATAGGGCATAGCGCTAGCAGGCCGAGATACGGTCGAGAATATCCTTGAGATCCCGGCAAGCTTGGTGTGTGGCGCTAATGGCAGTGACATTCTGCGACATCTACCCTGTCGCCCCGTTCATCCAGTAGTCGTACCTGGTGGCGGCCATTTCGGACTCGCGCTCGATGTCCTCTTCCTGTCCTATGTCGGCCAGCGCGCCAGCCGCACGCGACTTGTACGGCTCTGACTCAGGCAGAAGGTGTTTTTGTAAATAGTCGCGCGCGTCGCGCGTCTGCGCGGATATGCAGACAGTCGCGGCGCAGCCTTCAGAGTCGAGATCTTCCAGCAGGCGACGGACGGCGCGTTTGGACATCTGTCTGTGCATAGGAGAAGTCAGGAGGGTGGGTGATGT
>JAAXHZ010000333.1:0-8176 GCA_012270625.1 Dehalococcoidia bacterium
AGGGTGGGCAGTCCGGCATCCGGGGCAGGAGTAGGCTATCTCGCCCACGTTGTGGGGCAGAAGCGCGCACGCGAGATATGGATGCTCACCCAGCAGTATTCGGCTCAACAGGCCCTGGAGATGGGATTAGCCAACTCAGTCGTGCCGTACGAACAGCTGCGTGACGAAACGATTCGATACTGCAACCTGATAAAGAACAACAGCCCTGTCATTCTCCAATTGCAAAAGATCACGTTCAATGAATCCGCTGAGTATCTGGGGGCGGAGCCGAGCCCTACTGAGAGATACGCTTCGGACTACCCGGAGTCGGATGAGTCTGAAGAGCGCAGGCTGGCATTCATAGAACGCAGACCGATAAATCCCGATAAGAACCTGCCGATCACACTCACCGAACAGCAAGCATCACTACTGGAGTAGTCGAGCCAATGACGGATAGAGTTAGTCTAAACCTCTGCCTTCGGTTGCAGTTCGAGCGCGCCGGAGTCGAGTTCAACGTGGAAGTGAATGAATCGGGCGACACCGACAGTGGCCCCGGATTCACTCTGGTTGCCCTGGCATGTGGCACGAGCGACAGGTTGGCATTTCAGTCCCATGTCTCACCGGTGCTTGCGGACTGGGTGCGCGGCTACACGCGCTGGCTGTACCGAGCCAGGATCAGCGCACAGCACACTGATGACGCCATAGTCGGGACGTTCGCGTCTGGCATTACTGCCGAGCAGGTGTTCGAGGGTCTGCAGCTCGCGTGCGACATGATCCGACAGAGATTCGAGCTGTATGAGGAATCCGTGCTGGTTAGTTAGTCTCGGCGAGAACCGCCATACCGGCGACTGTGCTCTCGCAGCGTGCAATTGTCCATCACTACCGACAGCCCCGCGGCTCGAGCTTTGGCGGCGGCATCTTCGTGGATGACACCGTCCTGCATCCAGATGAACTTTGAGCCGATTTCGATGGCCTCATCCACGATTGGCGGTACCTGGCTGGACCTCCGAAAGATGTCCACCAGATCAACGTGGCGGGGAATTGACCTGAGATCAGGATAGCTCTTGAGTCCCGCGACCTCATCTACTATCGGGTTGACCGGGATGATGTGGTATCCCTGCTCCATCAGGTACTTCGCCACGTAGTGGCTGGGTCGGTCGGATCTCGGCGACATGCCTACGACAGCTACTGTCCTAGTCTCGGTGAGTATGCGCTCGATCTCGTCTCTCATAGTTAGCTCCTGACAGTTGCCGAACGTCTTATTTAGACGTTACCACACCCCAGCGCCTGGCGACAGTGAAGATGTCGTGATGATACTGTCCTAAGCAGGCAGCTCGACAGACGACTGGCCTTCAGCAAGCTCAGTACGAACGAGCCCCGCTCATGACATTTCGCTGAGCTGTTAATTGCGCGCAGCTTCGAGGGATGTCATACTCAATCAGTCGTTCTAAGACGGGAGCATGTAGTGGTGCACGGTCGAAACAGAGACAGTTTCGGTGAGGAGCCCAAGGGGCCACCTCTCGAACCTGATTCCCATACAAGATTCGACCTGTTCGGTCTGGCCTCGGCAATCCGACGCACACGAAGATTCGGGGCTGACGCAAGCAATGCCGCGGTGGATGCTGTCAATGGCGCGATGCGGGCAACTGACGAGATCACAGGAGAGGCCACCGACTTTGTGCGCGACACCGTCATCGGTGTAATGGAGAGCACGGAACGGGTAGCCAGGGTAGGGAGGCCGGTAGTAAAGGATGTGGTCTCCGCTGCGGTTCGCAGCTCGACAGAGCTCGGAGGCAGTATGCCTGAGGTAAGCCAGCGAGCCGTTGAGGGAGCGATCGTTGGAGCCGCTTCGATTGGTGTCGATTCCAAGGATGCAAGCGCCCAGGCGTCAGCGGGCGTTGTAGAGGCGGTACGAGAGCTCGGCGGTGAGTTCCATGACGTGGTTGCGCCGGCGGTTCATGGCGTTATCATTGGAGTGATCGCTGCCTCTGGAGACATGTTTCAATCCGCGCGCGAAACCGCAGCGTCGCTGCTCGCCAGCAGCGCACAGGCAGGTGAAGACGTCTCTGAAGTCGCCCAGATCATCGTCCGTGAGATGATCACAGCATCGCGAACATATGGTGTAAGTTCTACAGATGCCGTAATGGGGGCGGCTCAAGGATGCGTGGAGGGCGCATACGCCCAGGGAGCGGAAACAGGCGATTCCGTCCGGCTTGCAATTATGGCCGTTGTGGACGCCCCTATAAGCCCTCTCACCCCGACCATCAGGGACTCGATAACGGATGCGCTCGCAGATCTGTCAGATCAGCTGCGGGATCGGCCTCAGTCGTGGCGTGGAGTCGCGCTATGGCGGGCGGTAAAGAACTTGATCGCGGTCAACGGCTTGGATACAGGCGCCGCGCTGGCATACTACATGCTCCTGGCGCTGTTCCCACTGGTCGCGCTGGTCATCGTCGGGTTGTCGAGTTTCATAGACGCGTCAGTGGTCCGCACCACTGTGGCTGAAGTGGTGGTCTTCTACTTTCCAAGCTCAAAAGAGTTCCTTGAGGAGGCTATCGACAATCTCTTCGAAGCTCGGCTAGCTGCCAGTATCATCGCTATCGGAGCGATGATATTCGGAGCCCAGGGTCTGTTCATGGCCGCCAACCGTGGAGTCAACCGCGTGTTTGATTGCGCTCCGCGCCGCATGATCGGTGTAACGCTTTCGACCTTCGCAATCGTGTTTCTCGGAGTCTGGCTATTTCTCATTTCAGTTGGTCTAACTTTCATCCTGCAGGTCTCACTCAGTGTACTTCGAGACCTGCCCACAGTCGGAGTCTCCCTTGATCGCTTTCTTATAATGGTAACGTATGTAGCATCCGTTGTTATGCCCTTCATGATAGCGGCGATCGTTTTCACCATAGTGTACAGATACCTGCCCAATCGGGACGTTGGCTGGAGCGATGCTACTTTTGGGGGCATCATTACGGTAATCCTGTTCGAGATGGCCAAGTACCTCTTCTTCTGGTTCGCCAATCTTGCCAGTCAGCGCAACATTCTGTACGGCTCAGTTTCATCCGTGATTCTGCTGCTGATCTGGTCCCACGTCGCCGGGATGATTTTCCTGTACGGTGCCTCACTAACCAAGGAAGCATCCGATCTGAGACCGCGGGGGGCAGTCTCTCCCCGCAGGATTTCGTATTCGGACGGTGCAGGTGGAGAAGAGCGGAGATACACCGACATCTCGGTAGGTCGATCAGTTGCCCAGCGCGGCCGGTGGTCTCGCAGATACTAGTAAGCCTGGGCTTGTGGTCGCGCTTGGATCAGCGAGAGGGCTGCGATCACAAACATCACCGCCACACTCACGAAAGCGAACGTGTAGCTGCCAGTGATGTCGTAAGATACTCCGGCGAGTATAGGGCCGACGAAGAACGACACAAGCGTCGCGAAGTTTATCAGTCCCATGATGCTGCCGAAGTAGCGCACTCCGAAGGCGTCCTGTACCACCAGTTGGAACAGCGCTCCAAAGGCGCCGTTGAAGACTCCCAGCAGTGGCACTACCGTCCACATGACGACTGGACTGTCTGCCCAGATCATAGCGATTAGGAACACCGCCTGACCAACGAAGTTCGCCATCAACGCATAGCGTGACGTGATTCTTTCAGCAACCAGTCCCATGACGAACTTGCCGACCATCCCGGCTATGGCGTACATGCTGAGCACTAGGGAGGCGACCGCCAATGTCGCACCGCTATCGAGAAGGTGCGGTATTATCTGCGGTATTATCGCGGAGTACGTGAACGTGCCAAGTGTCACCGAGAGCGCAATGGCGTAGAACACCCGATCTTTAAGGGCCTCTGACACGGTCTTGCCGGTGACGTGGGAGACGCCTGCGGCTCCAGGCTGGATCGACTCAGGATCTGTGTCGCGGCTGGTAGGGGAGTCACGCACCCAGGCGAGCGTGTACACCACAAGCAGCACGGACATCACGCCAAGCGCAACGTAGGTGGCTTGCCACGACAGCATGAGCAGCATCCAGCCCATCAGAGGGGGCATGACAAGGCCGCCGAAGTTGTTTCCCATCGCGGTCAAACCCATGACTCGGCCCCTGGTTCGCCTGAACCAGAGGCCCACGAGCTTCCCGGCGGGCAGCATCGACGCGCCCGTGTAGCCCGTGTATTGCAGCAGGCTCAGCGCGTACCAGTGCCAAAGCTCCGTCATCATGGGTCGAATCAGGAAGCTGGCCGCGACCATCACGAGCGAAATCGCCATGACAGGTCTGGTGCCATACCGGTCGATAGTCCGGCCCATAAGTGGAGCCAACAGGCTGCCTACGGCGGTGAAGGAAAGAGACGCGCTGATCTGGGACCGGTTCCATCCGAACGTCTCTTCCAGAGGCTCAATGAATATGCCGAACCCGTACTGTCCCGCGCCGGTGCCGAGCGCGGCGGCCAGGAATGGAACGGACACGACCCACCATCCGCGATAGATGCGCGGCATCCTGACCGGGAGTGTCAGGCGCATGTGGGCCATATCAGGACAGCGCCAGAGCCATTTTGGGCAGGCACGCGGACGAAGGACCACTCCAAGTGTATTGGTCCATAGCCCATGCCGCAGAGTCTCATGACAGGGCGTTGCTCTCGGTGCACATGTCCCAGTAGGAGTCTGGGTCTCATCCCAGCTTTATCATCTGACTTGGGGTGAGTGACCATTCGATGCGCCCACACCGTCCGGGTCCCAGAATGGGTATTCTCAGCTTGCAGAGCGCGCCTTTTCTGAGACGAATCGCGGCATTGAGAGAACCGGTCGCCACCAGCGAGACCAGGCTGCTCAGGTGCGGCTCGTGCCCTATGACCATCACCCTGCCCAGCGAGGAGTGAGTCGAGGCCAGCTCATCGAGAATGTCTCGGGGGGCGGCCCACGGGGTCAAGGCATCTGATACTTCCTGACGACAGCTCGCATCCAGGCCTGCCAGGACGATTTCGGAGGTTTGGACGGCCCGGACCAGAGGGCTGGTCAACGTGATCTCAGGTCTGAGCCTGAGCGAGTTCATGCCCTCGATCTGACGGGCGAGCCGGCGCACTCCCTTGGGAGTGAGCGGGCGTTCATTGTCGTTGGGGTACTTCAGAAAGTCCCGGTCTTCTGCCAGACCATGCCTCAGCACGTACAGGTCCATTTCAGTTACTTCTCCAAGAATATGCGCATATGACAGGAGCTCGATAGATTATACGCCTGAACAGCCATTGTGGGACATGTGTCTCTGGCAGATGTGGCTGACGATAGGCTGTGGTATGTCTTGCGACCAGTTCATACGGGGCACGTCGGGAAACAGATCGACTTAGAGCGTAGCGGCATTTGAAACGCGAAAGATACAGATGTAGAAAATCTGAAGGTTACGTCGTAATATATCGGGAAGTATCTTATGACGGGTGGTGACGTCATGATTGAAAAGAACCTGACCGCCGATGACCCTCCTCTTCAGGGGCATAAAGCGATTGTAACTGCCGATAGGATCGAGCCAGATACAGAGGAATGGACGATTCCAAATGCCGAACCGATCGATGACCCTCCGCACATCGGCGCAGAGAATCGCATCCGATACTTCAGGGAGAATCTCTACCCATACGCTCACAAGATGAGCAACCGTGAATACAACGCGCAGAATCGGCCGCTCCAAGTTGAGCTTGTCAAGCTCCAGAACTGGATCAGAGACGTGGGAGAGCGGGCGATAATCCTGTTCGAGGGTCGTGATGCTGCCGGCAAGGGCGGCACGATCAGGCGGTTTATGGAGCATTGGAATCCACGGCACGCGCGCGTGGTCGCCCTGGACAAGCCGTCTGACGTCGAGCTAGGCCAGTGGTACTTCCAGCGCTACATCAGACACTTTCCCACAACCGGTGAGATCGTGCTCTTCGACCGTTCTTGGTACAACCGCGCCGGTGTGGAGAGGGTAATGGGATTCTCTACAGAGCGGGACTACCGGCTTTTCATCCGGCAGGCGCCGGCGCTGGAGCGAATGATCGTGGAGAGCGGAATCCACCTTATAAAGCTGTACTTCTCCGTCAGCCGAAGGGAGCAGCTTAGGCGGTTCGATAGTCGAGCCAACGATCCGCTCAAACAGTGGAAGATAAGCCCCGTAGATCTGCGATCCAAGGACAAGTGGGAGGAGTACACTGAGGCCAAGGAGGCCATGTTCCTGCTGACTGATACTGAAACTGCCCCGTGGACGATCATCAAGTCTGACGACAAGAAGCGGGCCAGAATCAACGCCATGCAGCACGTCCTGCATATACTCGACTACGAAGGGAAGGACGAGTCTGTGGCCCATGCGCCAGACCCTTCGATCGTGGCGTCGTCAACGGAGATATACACTGCCGGCGCACCTCTGGGTGACCGGTAGGGTCTCGGCTCGAATCGATCGGCGGCGTGGGTCTGCGTCCGACGCGAATCCATCTTGGGCAAATCTGCGCCTGCTTTCACGACGTCTTTCAAGTCGATTCGACCTAGCAGGGAACAGAGCCGGGAAGAACGGGTCTGGCGCGCAGGTCGTATAGGGTTGAAGAGTCGAAAGGGTCGTCTCCGGCTTTCAGTGCCTTGACCCATGCGGCGCGGCTGTCACGATATTGACTCCTGCAACTGTTCTTTGGAGACTCATCTACCCATTCAATGAACACCTCGAAGTCTGCGATGGCTTGTCGGTTCCGACCTCTTAGGGCGTTCACCAGGCCGCGTGCGTCCCTGGAGAGGCCTTCAGGATCGTACTCAACCGCCAGATCGCAGAAGGAGCGCGCGCCTTCCGGGGCACCGGAAACGGCCAGCTGCCAACACAGAGTCCTGTTGTAGGTCACTTCAATCGGACTCAACTCCTGAGCGCGGCGTAGATCTCTCAGGGAACTGCTCAAGTCTCCAAGTTCTGAATAGACCAGCCCCCGGTTGAAGTGAGCGAGAGGAGAGGCCGGGGTTAGTTCGATGGCGCGGCTGAATTCTCCGAGAGCAAGTTGGTAGTCGCCCGCTTCTGCATGGGCCAAGTAGGCGTTTCCCCGATTCAGATGGGCCGATGCCATCTCAGGGTCGATCTCAAGTGCAGTCTCGATGTCGCTGAGCGCGAGGTCTATATCGTCTGTCGCCCCTCTGGCAATGTATGCGCCGGCCCGGTTCACGTATGCGCTCGCGTAGTCTGTCTGTAGAGAAATCGCCTCGTCCAGTCTCTCAATAGCGTGGTCTAGGTCACTGTATGCTCCGCGCTCCATGTATGCGACAGCCAGGTTGAGATGGGTGGCAGCGCGTTCGGGCCTAATTGTCGCGGCCCGGTTCAGGTCGTCGATGGCCAGGTCGGAATCGCCGACTCTGCCGCGTTCTAGGTAGGCGAGAGCGCGGCTGTTGAGCGCCTCCACGGATCTCGGCTGAACTGCGAGTACCTGTGTGAACAACCAGATTGCTTCATCGTAGTCGGCCAGGTCGCCGCCTAGGTAGGCGCTTCCAAGTAGAAATCTAAGATTCGCCAGGGCCGCCACCTCGGAGGGTGGTGGTTCCAGCGCGCGGATCAGCAGGGGCTTTGCCTTGTCGAATTCATCCTGCTCCAAGTACAGCTGACCCAGGGTTGCCAGAGCTACATAGCGGACTTCGTCAGTCAGTCCGATATTGATGGTGGCGGGGAGATCTTCTGGAGACGATGTGATGTCCACAACCTGTCCAGCACGTGCCGACGGGCCACTGTAAGGGGAAGCCGTGAACCGGGCTACGACACGGCCACTGTCGTACTCTCCCCAAATCAGCAGAGCCGCATTGGACCGTGTGATCGCGTCCTCGGCCTCCACTGTCCCATCGATCTCCCTCGGCCATTCGACCGTTCTTACCGAGGTGAGTCCGGCCATCTGAAGTTCGCTGTCAACGGCGGATCTGAGTCGGCCTACAACGTTGAATCCCTGCCCTCCTGCGGTATAGTTGACGAATGGCGCCAGTACGATTAGCGATTCGCCGTCGGCTGCTGCGGGATAGTCCGTGCTGTCCCCGAACATGAGAGCCAGTCCGGCGGCAACTGCGACGACCAGCAGAATCGATGCGGCAATCGCAGCGAGCGTCGATCTGCGACTCTTACGGCGGTCGTCTCCGATCTGTTGGGCTGCCGGCGTATCCGAAGGTTCAGCGAGACTGGTGGGTTCGACTGCCTCTGCATCAGACGCAGCCGGTACGTCTTCAGGCGAGAATCCAGCGGCCA
>JAAXHZ010000333.1:8201-9079 GCA_012270625.1 Dehalococcoidia bacterium
CCCTCTTTCCAGCGAACGAGGGTCTGGCGACTTACTGGGATGCGGCGCGCGAGCTCGGCGTCCCGGATTCCGGTCCTGTCCATGTAGAAGGTCAGGAGTTCGGCGAAAGTCTGCAATTGTTACAACTTTGAAACGTGTATCTCACAGAGTGGTACGCAAATGTATCTCGAATTGTACCTTATCCCGTGTGACTCTGAGATTGGCCGCAGGTGAATGCAGGCCCCGCCATTAGGTCGAATCTCCGGCGGACACAGTTACACAAGGGAGGTTAGAAAGATGATTAGCAAAGCGATCGCGCTGATAGGTATGGCAGCGCTGGTTATCGGGTTGGTGGCCTGTGGTTCTAGTGAAGAGGCCCCGCCGCCCCAACCGGCTCAGATGGCGGCGCCCGCAGCTGCGCCAGCGGCGCCGGTTGCTGTTCAAAAACAGCTCGTTACAGCACAGCCTGAAGGATTCAACACAATAGGGGGCAGCTCGACAGTGAATGATGCTGCCTATGATCTGACGTTCTTCAAGCATTACGGCGTCAATCCGTTCATCGACACCGAGGACGATCACCTGTCCACGTTCGCGATAGACGTTGATACGGCGTCGTACACGGTGGCGCGCAAGTTCGTACAGGACGGCAATATGCCCGATCCAGACTCGGTGCGGGTGGAAGAGTTCGTGAACTACTTCGATTATGACTACGAACCGCCGCAAGAGGGGGCGTTCGCTATACATGTCGAAGGTTCGCCATCGCCGTTTGGAGGGGACAAGCACTGGCTGCTTAGAGTGGGGCTGCAGGGCAGGACCGTCTCCGAGGAAGCCCGAAAGGACGCCACACTGATCTTTGCGGTTGACGTATCGGGCTCGATGGCTCGCGAGGACCGGCTGGA
>JAAXHZ010000334.1 GCA_012270625.1 Dehalococcoidia bacterium
CTCGAGCACGATGCTCCGCTCGCCCTACCAGTCGGGATAGCCCACCGGTGGCGTGATGATTTCTGCGCCGATGACAGCGTCTGCCGGAATGCCCTCAAACACCACAGATTCGATGTCGGTTCCGTTCGGATAGTACATCTGCCACCAGCTCGCTCCCTCGCCTCGCAACACGACGCTATAGTGCCGCGCGCTCGGTACTCGCTCCCACTGTACTGTCACCGTCGTACCCGCCTGGACGACGTCAGCATGAATCTTAGCGGGCATAGTGTGCGCTTCTTGCAGATTCGACCACGCCTGCTCCGGGATTTCTTCGACGTCAACGCCGGGGAAATCCATCGCCAGTTGGTACTGATAGATCGTATCGGGTTCTGGTCCTAGCCAGCGCACAGCTACATACGAAGTAACCCAGATCTCTAGATGCTCGCGTTCATAATTCCATTCTTGTTGACCGAGGACACGCCATCTCAGCCAAAATCTATAGTCAGGGTTCCAAGACCGTCCCCCAAGCTTCTTGTGGTCCACGATCATACGAACGCTTTTACTGCCAATGGCCCCTTCCTCCACCACAAGATTCACCGGTGCTATTCTGCTGGCCAGTGATACTTTGCCCGGGCCGACTTCATCGACCCCCGTAATTTCGTAGGTGATGGTCTCGCTCATTCGCCGACCCAGTCCATCCTCCACTTCGACCGTCACCTGGCTGACGCGTTTACCTTCTCCTCCGGTCTGCGCCACCTCTGTGGAACATCCTAACTCGATTACTCCAACTCGAGCAATCGAAGTCATTTGCTCAAGTTCGCCGATCGTCACGCGATACGGCGGGACGCCGTGCTGAACTTCCCAAAAGCGTCTCGCAGGAGTACCGTGAGCGAGATCGCATGTGGGACTCCACCCACTGATCCGCAGATGCAATTGCGGCTGCTGTCCAAGATCAATATCGAATCGCCTCAGCTCGCCCTGCCCGAGTTCGTCGTGATAAACGCCGACATACAGTACATAGCGTTCCTGATCCGCTTCGAGTTCAAACACTGCACGTCCCGACGCGCCGGCATCGACGATTTGCGGTGGGGTGCCCTCTCGATACAGGTAGGCGCGATGTCCATAGGCGTTAATGCGAAACCAGGATGACGCCGCCCAACTCACGTGGAGTCTGGAATCTCTCTGTTGATAGCGGATGGTATACGGTGGAGAAGGTATGGTGTATGCAAGTGTCAGGCGACTGTCCGACCACTGCGACCAGGTACCGTCCGTACCCAACAATCTGATGCGGAACGGGTAGCGGCCGAGCCCGTCGCTGCGGTAAACGAATACCGGGCCGGGCCCCACCCTGCTCATCCGATGCCCGTCATGAAGCCACATCACCTCAATCAGACGCGTGGTCCGATCTCGCTCCACTGACACGGTGAATTCGTACCCCTTAAGATCACCTGAATAGGTCGCTGAAACATCCCACTCTGGAAGCTCCCTGTATACCGTTGGTGCTTCCGGAACAAAGCCTGGAGTCGTCACCAGCGCCGTCGTCTCGAATTGCTCTATCGCGGCTGGTCGAACAGCAACCTCGTAGACCGTGCCTGGTTCGACCCGCTCAGACAAGACCGAGTTCTCTTCACACGTGACCGGGAATGTCTGCGCGAGCGCTGGTGGCGCACCGTACTCCTTGATCTCCAC
>JAAXHZ010000335.1 GCA_012270625.1 Dehalococcoidia bacterium
GCCGCTGCCGAGGCGACCGCCCGTGTCGCTCCCCACATCACCTCACCGAGCACGATGTCGCGCGGCTCCATCGGCGTGAACAGCATCGCTTCGTAGATATGGTGGCTCTCCATGCGCAGGTAGGCGCCGTAGGTAGCGTCGAACGTGGCATGGAACATCGCGTAGCTCGCCAGAACACCGGGCGCGATGAATTCGGCATACGTCAGGTCGCCCATATTGCCTATGTACGTCCCCAGTCCGAAACCCATGGCGAAGAGCAGTATGAAAGGCTCCACCAGCAGGCCGCCGAACTCCACCTTCCAGGCACGAATCACAGCGTCCCGGTTGCGCTGCCATACCCGAAGCCCGCCCCAGACTGGCGTTCTCTGAATTGCGGGAGCTATGGCTTGGATTACAGTCATGGGACGGCGTCGCGTTCGGCTGATTCCATCTGCCTATTCTTCCCTCAGACCCCGTCCGGTCAGTCGCAGAAACACGTCCTCCAGGTTGCCCGGTCTCCGCGTGATCTGATACCCGTCGAGTGGTATCTTATCCAGGGAAATCGACCCATTCCTGGGGTAGATCAGGACGGAGTCTGCGCGATCTTCTATGTGACCCTGTATGCCCGAGTGATTCAGCCAGTCGATCAGCTCATCCTTGTCTGAATGTCGCACCCTCACCTCGAAAACTACGTCCCCTACCAACGATCGAGTCATCTGGTCCGGGGAACCCTCGACTAGAATCTCCCCGTGGTCTATCACGACCAGCCGGTCGCACAGGTGGGCGGCCTCGTCCATGTAGTGAGTGGTGAGGAGCATGGTGATGCCGCGAGACTTCAGAAGGTTGAGCTTGTCCCAGACGAGCAGTCTCGCCTGCGGGTCGAGTCCGGTGGTAGGTTCATCGAGTACCAGAATGCGCGGCTCGTTCATGAGCGCGCGCGCGATGAGCAGTCTTCGTCTCATGCCTCCCGATAGATGGTCCGGCATATCGTTCGCCCTGTCGGCGAGCTGAAACAGCTCGAGGCCATCGAGCGCCCGCGCCCTGGAAACGTCTGAGGGCAGGTTGAAGAACCTGCCGAAAGAGAGCAGATTCTGAATTACAGTGAGGTCGGGATCCAAACTGTCGGCTTGGGACACGACCCCCATGAGGTGCTTGACGTCACGCTGACGTTTCCGCACGTCCATGCCGAAGACGCTCAGAGTCCCGGACGAGACCGGCGAGACGCACGAGATCATCTTCATCGTGGAAGTCTTCCCGGCTCCATTCGGTCCCAGGAAGCCGAAACACTCGCCCCGATTAATCTGGAAGTCGATGCCGTTGACTGCGGTCACGCCGTTGTAGCGTTTGAAAAGACGCTCGGCACAAATAGCTGGAGTGTGCTGCATTGGTCACCTCATTAAAGGTTAGCCACGTTCCCCGGCTAATTCAACAGCAACCGGCACACTCCAACCAGCTCAGAACACGGCTATGGGATTTACAGGCGAGCCTGTGCCGCCTACCACGTTCAGAGGGTTGATGCTCAACATGAACTCGTACCTGCCCTCTTCGGCGCATGCGTTTGCCAACGGCTCCAGAAGCGAATTATCCAACAGCGCAACGCCATAGGCAAATATGACAGCGTGTACAGACCATGGAATGTCGTACTCATTTGGAGAGGCGTCCATCATGTCCCAGCCGAGAACGGATATATCCGCGTCGCGCACAAACCGGAGGCACGAGGCGTGAAGACCCGGACGGGAGGGTTCGCCTGCCCAGCTTCCGCCGTGTTCAGCCGCGTACGCCTCACGACCGCTGTACACCATTACGGCGTCGCCGGGCCGGATCTCAACGCCCTGCTCAGCGGCAATGTCGTCCAGCTCCCATCCGTGCACCGGCGAGTCAAGCGTGACGTAGTCAGTCCCGCGATGTCTGGGAACGTCGAGCAGCACTCCCCGGGTCAGGATGCCATCGCTCCAGGCATCGACGGTGCCGTAACTGCCGCCGCTGAATCCGAGGACTTCATGGGGCGACTTACCGTCCCACATGCCCTGGTCATCCCACACGTGGCATAGCGCATCGATGTGAGTGGTGGCGGTGCCATGGTAGAAGACGCCGTAGTAGTCCATAGCGGCTCCACCACCGTTTGGGCGGTCCATGACTGACATGAAATGCTGCGCGGGTCGAGGGTTCTCGGCTCTCGGCTCGATGGCCCACGCTCGACTGAGCGATACCGTTCGTCCGTTCCTGACAAGGCCGACGGCCTCCAGGCGCTTTTCAGCGGTTATGAGGTTTATCGCGCCTGCAGACCCGCGTTCTCCCCAGCGTCCCCATCTCCTGTCGTCTCTCAGGTACGAAAGTACCTCGTCTTTGGTAGGTACTTGCCGATCAGTCATCTAGTTCCCTCCCATGCGAAAGCTAACATACTCCATCTGTTTCCTAATATAATGGCGCAGGTCAAACCCGGACAATACTGGAGGTTCGTCAATGGGCAAGCTCGACGGCAAAGTGTGCGTGATAACCGGCGCCAGCAGGGGAATCGGAGCCGAGATAGCGAGGCTCTTCGCCGCTGAGGGCGGCAGCGTGGTCGCAGCGGCGCGGACGCTCAGGGAGGGCGACCACCCACTCGAGGGCTCCCTCGAAAAGACGGTGGCAGACATCAGGGAAGCTGGAGGCGAGGCAACGCCGTCTTCCGTCAACATATCCCTGCCAGAGGACTGCGAGCGTCTATTCGATGAGGCGCACGAGGCATACGGAAGCGTGGACGTCCTGGTCAACAACGCCGCGCTGACTTACTTCATACCCGTAAAGGACTACCCGCTTCGACGGTGGATGCGCTCCTGGGCTGTCAACTTTCATGCCCCGTTCATACTGAGCCAGCTGGCAGTAGGCGATATGATGGAGCGTGGCGGCAGCATAGTCAACATATCGTCCGGCGCCGCGATCGGACCTGGACGAGGCCCCTATCCCGACGCTCCCGCCAGCTCCGGAGGTACTTGCTACGGCGCGGAGAAGGCCGCGCTGGAGCGATTCAGCCAGGGGCTGGCGCAAGAGGTGTACCAGTACGGCATATCGGTCACCTGCGTATCGCCCTCTCAGGTAGTGCCCACGCCAGGGACCGTATTCCACAACCTGGTGACGGGTATCGACGATCCACGTGGCGAGCATCCGGAGCTAATGGCCAAGTCGGCGCTGCTGCTGGCGACAGAGCCTCTCGATCGTGTCACAGGTCGCGTCACATACAGCCAGCAGATTCTCAAAGAATTTGGCTGGATAGACGAAGCTCGCGGAACTGGGATTGATCGCCAGGGATCAGGGTACAGCCTGATCTAGGCTCACGATTTTTGAACAGTTCTAAAACCAGACCCAGTAAATGCCTTGAAATTGCGCAGGCCCAGAGATTAGCCTCTCCTTTAGGCTTGCGGTATCAGAGTCAACTTACGTCCCGGCGGCACAGGGAACGGAAGCTGTGCAGTTGACCTTAAGCGGTCGCCCGGACTTAATCGAATTCGACTAACTTCAGAAGACCCTGTGCAGCCAATGCTGAGGAGGCATAATGAACATAACTCGAGCCAAGGTCACTAACTATCGCAGCATCGACGACTCTGGATGGGTCTCCTTGGACAACGTCACATGCATGGTTGGCAAGAACGAGTCTGGTAAGACGGCCTTTCTCCAGGCGCTGCGCCGCCTGAATCCGGTCGGAGGCGCGAACGGCAAATTCGACATCATGGACTACCCCAGAAAAGGGTACGTCCGCTACAAGCGACGGCATGAGACCGATCCCGCGACAGTGATCCAGGCCGAATTCGAACTCACTCAGGAAGAGATGGACGAGCTCGAGTCCAGGTTCGGGCTAGGCGTGCTGCGATCGCCGACAGTGGTTGCGTCGAAGAACTACAAGAACCAGAGATCCTGGGAAGTGGACATCGACGAAGAGGCTGTTATCAAGCACGTTATAAACAGCGCCGGACTCCCGGATCAAATTCAAGAGTACGTTGGCAACGCCACCGGATGGGACGACCTTTACAACCGCCTCCAGTCGCTCGATGTCAAGCCCACGCCCGTGCAGAATCTGCTGTCCAAGCTGACGGAGCGATTCAACAGCGATCTGCAGCAGCAGATTGTCTTGGAGCATCTCGAGCGGTACCTGCCCGAGTTCGTGTACTTCGACAACTACAGCACGATGCGGGGTCGCATCTCGATACATGACATCAAGGAGCGCCGCTTCGAACCGGACGAGCTCGACGACGCGGACCGCACCTTCCTGGCCCTGCTGTCTCTTGTAGGCGCTGACCTAGAGGATCTCGAGCAGCAGACCAGCTACGAGTACCTGAAGGCAGAGCTGGAATCGGCCTCCATAGGAATCAGCGACGAGATCTTCGAGTTCTGGAAACAGAACACCCAGCTAAGAGTCGAATTCGACCTGTCCGCGGCCAATCCGAACGATCCTCCTCCGCTGAACGCCGGGCCAATCCTCCACGTACGTATCTGGAATGACCGGCACCGGGTCTCGGTACCGTTCGATGAGCGCTCGAAGGGCTTCGTCTGGTTCTTCAGCTTCCTGGTGTACTTCTCCGAGATCGAGGAGATGCAGAAGCGAGACATGGTCCTGCTTCTGGACGAGCCAGGCCTGAACCTGCACGCGATGGCCCAGTACGATTTCCTGCGCTTCATCGACGAGCGGCTGGCGCCCAGGCACCAAGTCGTATACACCACTCACTCCCCATTCATGATCAACCTCAACAACCTGCCGAGCGTGAGGACCGTTGAGGACATGGATGACTACGGCACTGTCATCACCGACGACGTGCTGCAGAACAGCAGCGAAACGGTGTTCCCGCTTCAGACCGCGCTTGGGTATCAGCTCGCCGAAACGCTGTTCTTGGCTCCACACTGTCTGCTCGTAAACTCCCCTTCCGACCTGATCTACCTGCAGGTGCTGGGCGAGTTTTGCGCAGCCGAGGGTCGGGCGAAGCTCGACCCAAGGTGGGTCATCATCCCGGTTGGAAGGAGCGAAAACCTGCCAGCGTTCATTTCGCTGCTAGGGGAAAACTACACCAGCCTCGCAGTGCTGATGGACGTAACGCCCGCAAGCAGGGCCCGCATTGAGTCTATCAACAATATCATGACGTCCAGGGACTCCAATCGGAGTCCAGTCAAGTGGGTGGAAGTTACCCGTGTCAGAGACGCCGACATAGAGGACCTGCTGGATCCCGGATTCTACCTGAAGCTGGTCAACGCCTCTTACAAGAACGAGCTCCCGCAGCAGCTTACACTGCGCTCGATCTCTGACAGCAACCCGAGAATCGCTGAGCGCGTCAAAGCGTTCTTCAGCGCCAACGACATATCCGATGGCGTCTTCGATTCTTACAGGCCCGCTGCGTACTTCCTGCAGAACCACGGGATGCTTCGCAGCGAGATCAACGAAACGACGATCGAGAACGTCGCGGCCATGTTCGAGCGGATCAACTCCCTGCTTCCGACGAACGGGACAGGATCCGGGCACAGGATAGACGCGAGACGAGCTACTACTCTTGTATCCGGGTTCAATTAGAACCGAACGTATCAGAGCGTCGAAAGCGGTCTCGCAGCGGGGTTAGACGCTAGAGCAGCTGCCGTGTTCCAGCCAACGCAGCTTGCGAGTGTCCGTTCGTAGAGTGCGAAGAAGAGGCGGAAGTCAGTGGCTTCCGTCTCTTCGTTACGAGTTCAGCGGCGCGCTCGACGACAGTCTCCGGTTCGGCGCGTTCTATGCCCGTCCCAACCAACGTGACGTTGACCCGGCCTTTCATTCGACGCTCCTGGACCACGCCGAAGATGACGTTCGCGCCGGAGTCCGCCGCCTTGTTGACAATGTCCGCGACCTCATGGACCTGACCGAGGGTAAGATCAGGGCCTCCGGTCACGTTGAAGAGGATACCGCTAGCGCCTTCGAGCGGCGCGTCAAACATAGGATTGGCAAGTGCGGACCTCGCGGCCTGCGCCGCCGCGTCCCGACCCTCTCCGTGGCCGACCGCCATGAACGCCGGTCCTCCTCCAGCCATCACCGCCTTCACGTCCGCGAAATCGACGTTTATCATTCCGCCGACCGTGACTATGTCCGAGATGCCTTGCACACCCTGGCGCAGCACCTCATCGGCGAGCCTGAACGCCTCCTCCAACTCCACCCGCCCCTTCAGCGCGGGCAGCAGACGATCGTTATCTACAACGATAAGTGTGTCCACCTTCTGTTTTAGCTGTCGCAGTCCCTGGTCGGCATTCTCTCTGCGCTTAGACCCTTCGAATCCGAACGGAAGGGTGATGATCCCGACGGTCAGCGCACCCTGCTTGCGGGCGAGATCAGCCACTAGCGACGCCGCTCCGGTACCTGTCCCCCCACCCATTCCCGCGGCGATGAAGACCATGTCAGACTCCTGGAGCAGACCCCTGACCTGTGCCTGGCTCTCACGCATGGCCTTGCGGCCCACTTCAGGGCGCCCGCCCGAACCGGTCCCTCCTGTCGTATTGGGACCGATTGCGAACGTCTGGACCTGTCTGAGGCCGCGCAGTGCCTGGACGTCTGTGTTCAGCACCAGGAAGCGCACACCCTGGATACCGCTGTCCGACATGCGGCGGACAGCATTGCCTCCACCTCCACCAACACCCACCACTCTGATGCTGACTTCTGATGCGGCCTCCATGACCTTGCCTGATGACCGGTTACGCCACCTGAACAGCATCTCGTCCTCCATAGTTAGCCTGCGGTATGGTCAGAAGATAGTAGGGAATATGCCACCTTCCATGCGGTCCCATGTCCACCACAGCCTGACGCAACCGTGTGCCGACTACCGTTCCATACAGCCCGAATCTCGGACCGCCTCTGACCCGGCCGTGATACTGGACGACCTGGCCCGGCGCCAGACTTCCGGCGCTGAGAGGACGCCTCACAACCGGCTCAACCGGCATTCCGGGCATCGGTATCTGCGAGTTCTTCAGATCGAGCGGCGCTGCCGTCATGGTAATGTGCCCTCTCTATCTATCGATCGTTTGTCCTAAGAACAGTTTAGAACAGAACACCCGTACTGTCAAGAGTGTCCAAGAAGAGTTTCGGAGGGTTGGGTATGGCGTCACCGTTCATTACAATGGTCTGACGACAACCTGACCTGGAAGTGAATGCATGACACCAGCCACCGCCAATGCGATTCCGAACGTGGACCGCTCTACGGAGATCGAGCGCATCTTGGAACAGCGCGTTATGGTCATGGACGGCTCGTGGGGAGTCATGCTCCAGTCTCTGGGATTGGACGAAGCGGCATACCGGGGAGAACGGTTCGCCCAGCACGACAGAGACCTCAAGGGCTGCATCGACGTGATGGTACTAACTCAGCCCGAGCTAATACAGAGTACACAGCGACAGTACCTGGACGCCGGCGCCGACATCCTGACCACCAACACGTTCACCGCCACGCGCTTCGGGCTTACGGAGTTCGGACTCGAAGACCACGTATATGAGATCAACCGCGAGGCAGCGCGTCTGGCAAGAGAGGTCGTCGACGAATACTCGGAGCGCGATCCGGAGCGGCCTCGATTCGTTGCCGGCAGTATCGGCCCGACCAACAAGACACTCTCGATCTCGCCGGACGTTAACGATCCCGGCTACCGCGACGTGACCTTCGGCGAGATGGCAGACGCCTACTCTGAGGCCGTCAACGGGCTGCTGGACGGCGGCGTCCACATTCTGCTGGTCGAGACAGTGTTCGATACCCTCAACGCCAAGGCCGCGCTGTACGCGATAGAGTCGATCTTCGAGCAAAGGGAGACTCGCGTACCCGTGATCGTCTCGTTCACTGCCGTCGATCTCAGCGGGCGCAACCTGTCGGGCCAGACCGCCGAGGCGTTCTATGCGTCGGTCACGCACGTTCCGCTGCTGGCAGTCGGAATCAACTGCTCACTCGGAAGCGACCAGATGCGACCCTTCCTGGCGGCGCTCGGCAGCGTGTCGTCTCACTTCGTTTCCTGCTATCCCAACGCCGGACTGCCGAACGAATTCGGAGAGTACGATGAGTCCGCTGAGCACATTGCGTCCAACCTTCGCGACTACGTCGAGAGCGGCCTGGCGAATATCGTTGGCAGCTGCTGCGGCTCCCGGCCCGAGCACACACGCGAAATCGCTGAGGCGGTCGCCGGACTCGCGCCACGTCAGCGGCTCCGGCGCAACACCAATACCCTCCTCAGCGGCATGGAGGCGCTTGAGATTAGAGAGGACAGCAACTTCGTCAACGTCGGAGAGCGCGCCAACGTGACCGGTTCGGCGCGGTTCAGGAGACTGATCCGAGGAGGCCGATTCGAGGACGCCGTAGCGATAGCCAGGCAGCAGGTCGAGGACGGGGCGCAGATCCTCGACGTCAACATGGACGAGGGGATGCTCGACTCCAAGGCCGCGATGGAGCGCTACCTGAAGCTGCTCTCCGCTGAACCAGACATTTCATGTGTCCCAGTCATGGTGGACAGCTCCAGGTTTAGCGTTATCGAGACCGGTCTGCGATGTCTCCAGGGCAAGGGCGTCGTGAACTCCATATCTCTGAAGGAAGGCGAAGCCGAGTTCGTCCGGCAGGCGCGTATCGTGCGCCGATACGGGGCCGCCGTCATAGTCATGGCATTCGACGAGCGGGGCCAAGCCGACACCATCGAGCGCAAGGTAGCCATCTGTGAGCGTTCGCACCGCATTCTGACCGAGCGGGTGGGCTTCGAGCCACAGGACATTATCTTCGACCCCAACATATTCGCTGTCGCGACTGGGATAGAGGAGCACAACGACTACGCAGTCGCGTTCATCGAGGCCGCAGGAGAGCTGAAGCGCAGGTTCCCACTGTCGCACGTCAGCGGTGGCGTCAGCAACGTGTCGTTCTCGTTCAGGGGCAACGACGCGGTACGCGAAGCGATTCATTCCGTATTCCTGTATCACGCGATCCGGTCCGGGATGGACATGGGCATAGTGAACTCCGGCCAGCTGCACGTCTATGACGAGATCGACCCCGGTCTCAGAAGCGCCGTGGAGGACGTGGTACTCAACCGTCGCCCGGATGCCACCGAGAGGCTTCTGGCAATCGCAGACTCGGTTCGGGGCGCGCGGAGGGAGCGACAGGAAGACGACGAGTGGAGATCTCTGCCGGTCAGTGAGCGCCTGAGACACGCGCTGGTCAACGGAATCGACTCCCACGTCGAGTTGGACGTGGAGGAGGCGCGTCTCGGCGCGGAGAGGGCATTACACGTCATCGAAGGTCCATTGATGGACGGCATGAACGTCGTAGGCGACCTGTTCGGTTCGGGGCAGATGTTCCTCCCACAGGTGGTCAAGAGCGCGCGTGTAATGAAGAAGGCGGTCGCGCAGCTCGTGCCGTATATCGAGGCCGAACAGGGTGAGGGCGAAGCGCCGAGGTCGAACGGCAAGGTTGTCTTGGCCACCGTCAAGGGAGACGTACACGACATCGGCAAGAACATCGTCGGCGTCGTGCTGCGCTGCAACAACTACGAGGTCAT
>JAAXHZ010000336.1 GCA_012270625.1 Dehalococcoidia bacterium
CTGGACGATAGTCGTACTCTCGCCACCCGGCACTATCAGGCCGTCGATGTCGTCAAGCTGGTCCGGAAGGCGGATCTCCTTGACCTCGACGCCTAGCCGTTCCAGCGATTTGCGATGTTCAGCGAAGTCACCCTGAATGGCGAGCACACCAACAGTGGTCAAGCGCTACCACCCCCTGGTGGCGAGTCTCTCGGACTCGGGTATGTCGGTCAGACTCAGGCCAGGCATCGCGTCTCCCAGGCCCTTGGATACATGGGCGATCATCGAGGGATCTTGGTAGTGAGTGGTGGCCTTGACGATTGCGTCAGCCATAAGGTCGGGCCGCTCCGACTTGAAGATGCCCGAGCCGACGAATATGCCGTCAACGCCAAGCTGCATCATCAGCCCGGCGTCGGCGGGCGTGGAGACGCCACCGGCGGCGAAGTTGACGACTGGCAGACTACCGCGCTCCTGTACTTCCTTGACCAGCTCGTAGGGCGCTCGCAGATCGCGTGCGGTTGCCATAAGCTCGTCGTCACCCATGTTCTGGATTCGGCGAATCTCGCCTAGCACTCTTCGAGCGTGCCTGACGGCCTCGACGATATTGCCGGAGCCTGCTTCGCCCTTGGTGCGTATCATCGCGGCGCCCTCTCCGATCCGGCGGAGCGCCTCACCGAGGTCTCGCGCGCCACACACGAACGGGACCGTGAAGTCGTGCTTGTTGATGTGATTGTTCTCGTCCGCCGGGGTCAGTACCTCGGACTCGTCAACGTAGTCCACACCCAGCGCTTCGAGCACCTGAGCCTCTACGAAGTGGCCGATTCTGGCCTTGGCCATGACCGGGATCGTCACGGCGTCAACGATTTCCGACACCTTGGTGGGATCGGACATTCGTGCCACGCCGCCCGCCGCGCGGATGTCTGAGGGAACACGCTCTAGCGCCATTACCGCAACAGCGCCCGCGTCCTCGGCTATCTTGGCCTGCTCGGCGGTAACGACGTCCATGATGACGCCGCCCTTGAGCATCTGAGCCAGACCTGCCTTGACCCTCCAAGTTCCAGTTTCGGTTCGAGTATCGATTGCCATTCGGGGCGCCTCCGTTGCGGCCGCGAGCGCAGCCTATTCTGTAAAGTGCATTATACCCTATACGCCGAACTGTCTGCCGCCGTCAGGTGAATGTTCCAGAAAGTTACAGAAATCCCACTCCGTCGTCAACGGTCTGCTACAGAGAGAAGTTCAAAACTCCGAACTCTACCCGTTATTCCCGCGAAAGCGGGAACCCACGAAGTGACTCGCCGCTCAGCAATCCATAGGTCAGCAACCATGGTTCGTCGTACTGGACTCCCGCTTTCGCGGGAGTGATGAGGCCGCCGCTAAATGAGTTTGCGCTTCTCTATACATAGATGCGTCACTATTGGACGGTCCGGTAAGGCTCTCACTCCTTGCTCTTCTACCACTCACTCCTCGAAATTGGCCTCACGAGGCCAATTAAGTTACACTGCGCGCAGTTGGGCGCCGCGCCGCTTCGCCCGTCATCGCAAACTCTCCAGGAGGCACCGGTTACACAAATGACTACGTATGCCAGATACCTAGCGCACGGCGACGTGGCTTATGGCGTCGTCAGAGACGATTCCGTCCACGAATTGACTGCCGCGCCATACGAGGACCACGAGGTCACAGACCACACACACGCTCTATCAGACGTCAAGCTCCTCGCCCCGGTCGTACCAGGCAAGGTAGTAGCCATTGGTCTGAACTATCGCAGCCATCTCGGCGACCGGACGCCGCCAAGCGTGCCTGAGCCGTTCTTCAAGACCACTTCCTCGGTCGTCGGGCCGGGCGATGACATCGTCATCCCCAGAGAGGCGATCGAAGAGAACGTCACTATGCAGCCTGAGGCCGAGCTCGCGCTGATAATCGGCAAGAAGGCCAGGCGAGTGAGCGCAGGCGACGCGCTCGACTACATACTGGGCTTCACGTGCGGCAACGACGTGAGCGCCCGCAACTGGCAGGCCAACGATCTGTCCTGGTGGAGGGCCAAGTCGTCGGACACCTTCACTCCGCTCGGCCCGGTCATCGTGTCAGGTCTCGACCCGTCGTCGCTCCACCTGGTGGGACGCATCAACGGTGTCGTGGACCAGGAGCAGATGACCAGCGACCTCCTGTACGGTGTGCCTGAGATCATCGAGTTCGTCACCAGAGTGCTCACCCTGAACCCGGGCGACGTAATCATGACCGGCACACCCGGCACACCCGGCGACATTCACGACGGCGACGTCGTCGAGGTCGAGATAGACGGCATCGGCACACTGACCAACACGGTCAGGAACGAAGCCTAGCGTTTCGAGATCAGCCGTCGCGGGCTCGTGAGCAGGCTTGACCGCGACGGCTGTGAAGAAGTCCGCTGACGTCTATCCGAGCAGCTCACCCATCGTCAGCCAGTAGAACACTATGTAGGCGCCGGCCGCTATCATCAGCCATGTGCCGACCGGCTGGACGTATGGCATGAACCTGCGCACTCCGCGCACCATTGCTCCCCTGAACACGGCCATGCTGACTGTCAGCGCGATTATCACCGTACCCATTCCAAGCGCGTACAGCACGAACTGAGCGAACGACGAGCCTAGATCCGCGGCTGCGAATGACGTGCCGACCACGGCCAGGAATATGGGCAGTGTGCAGCTCAGAGATGCGGTGCCGTAGCTGAGTCCAAACAGGAAGTATCCCCTCACGTTGGTACTCGCAGGATTGCCCAGCCGGTCGGCGGCCTGCTGCGCGAGCGCGGTGTACAGCTTGCCGCCGCTCAACAGCCACGCTCCGGCCAGCACGAGAACGACACCGATGCCCAGTCCGAGCCAGGGCAGTATGCTTCGCACAACCGACCGCGCGCCCAGCCCAATTACTGCGCCAGCAATGGCGAACAGCAGGATGAACCCAGCGGTCACGGAGACGCCGACCAGCAGCGCCTTTCCGAGCTGACGCGCAATCGAGGCCCTATCCTGGTCGTCGACGGCGCCCAGGTACAGGCCCATGTAGGCTGGCAGCATGGCGAATCCGCAGGGGTTGAACGCCGCTGCCACGCCCGCGCCGAACGCGAAGCCCAGGGGAGCTATTACGCCGAGGCCGCCAAAGAACGAGCCTGAGCTGCCGGACAGGGTCTCCACGAAGAGGTTGATGTCGTCTATTCCCTCCCCATCACCGACGACGAGTGCGCCTATGAGCGCGATTGCCAGCGCCGCGACCGCCACGAGGCACGGGATCAGAACGCTCCTGACCACCGTCCTGACGTCGGGGTAAACAGTCGTCTCATTCATAAGCTACACCGCCCCTACTGTGGGTACACCTATTGTACCTGGTGAGATGCTCGTGGGAGGCTCCGGGATTCTGAGGCGCCGAGAGCGCGATCTCTGACTGCTGACTACGTGCACTTATCGCACTTTTTTCCGACTATTGGAACGAAGAGAATCCGCACACCCTATGCTGACTGCTGACTTTCGTGCACTTCTTACACTTTTTACACTTTTTTCGGGAGTATGTGCGCGATGCGTGTTTCTCTCTCCTCGCGGGAACAGCCTCCACCTGCACCCCTTGCAATTCTGGCGGACATGCATCATCATGTATGAGAACTTCCGTGCTAAAGCGTAGCGTGGGAGCACATCAGAATACAGACGGCTAGACCGTCCCAGATTGGTCTGCAAACAGCCCTCCCGAATTCGCCCCCGGTGGATTCGGTGAGGGTTGCTTGTCTTTAGGAATCCTTCGAGGAGATACACATGAAAGATAAAGACCGCAAACCGTCCGCGTGGGTTGAGACAGTGATAGTGTGAAGGCGCTTCAGCTTCCCTGTCTGGCGAGCGTCGATCCGACAGCGGTGCGCGCTGCATTTTTTCAGGAGGCCGGAAAAAAGTGTAAGAAGTGCATGAAGTGTAGAACAGGCCATCTCTCACATCAGCCTGATGCTGTATCGAGCCAGCTGTTGTGATTAGGCGCTCTAGGTGAGAGGTCAGTCGGGGCGCGTGCACGGGGAAATGCAGATGTCTCAAGTTGTGAAACCTGATACGGCCGTGATTGTCGGAGGCGTAGTTCTCCTGCCATCTCCCCCGTGCGA
>JAAXHZ010000337.1 GCA_012270625.1 Dehalococcoidia bacterium
GCTGAGCGACCCTCTGATCGCGTCACGGACGCTCAATCAGCTCAACCGAAGTCTCGAAGTACTTGTTCTCGCGCAGGTAGTCAACCTGGACAGAGTCCCCCACTTCGTAGCTCCAAAGAAGCGTCAGGAATTCACCCATGTCGGAAGTGGGGATTCCGTCAAGGCTGATTATCACGTCTCCCACCTGCAGACCCGCGTTGAATGCCGGCCCTGCCCTCGATATTCTCGTGATGATCACCCCTTCTTGGACGTTGAGCGAAAGCCGGCTGGCTATCGCCGACGTGACGTCCTCGCCGGTCATCCCCATCAGAGGTCGGACGACACGCCCGTGCTCGATCAGGCTGTCGATTATCGGCATCGCCGTCTCCGAGCTTATGGCAAACCCAATCCCCTGCGCGCGCCGCTCGACGGCGGTGCTGATCCCAATCACCTCGCCGCTGAGGTTGACCAGCGGCCCCCCACTGTTCCCATCATTGATCGCTGCGTCGGTCTGAATCATGTCGTACAGCGGCTCTCTTTCCGTCCGCACAGTCCGGCCGCGCGCGCTGACGATTCCAAGTGTCACCGTCGGCCCACCCTTCAGAGCCAGCGCGTTGCCAACAGCCACGACCCAGTCTCCGACTCTTATGTCGTCGGACTCACCCCAGTCGATAACCGGAAGGGCATCTTCGGTTTCGATCTTGAGTACGGCGAGATCGGTCACTACGTCCCATCCCACGACTTCGGCGTCGTATGTCTTGCCGTCGGGCAGGTGTACCTTGATCCCGACTACATCATGAATTACGTGGAAGTTGGTGACGACGTACCCGTCCGAGCTGACGATGACCCCTGAGCCTGCGCCCTGGTCGGTGAAGTCGAAGAACATCCCCTGGTTGACCGACTCGACAAAGATCGAGACCACGGCAGGCTGGACCTTCGTAACCAGGTCCGCGATCGAAGGCAGCTGCAATAGACCGGGCGGCCCCTGGTACCCGTTCACGCGGCTGGCAACCGGAGATATGGGAGGAGCCGGAGCCACCGGCACAGCAGTTGGCGGTACTTCGGTAGGCGCAGGGGTTGTCGGCGTAGCGGCCGGGGCCGGAGACGAGAAACCGCACGCCGAGGTGAACAGCAAGCTCAACGCCGCCACCGCTGCCGAGTAAATCCAGACCAGGTTATGCGCGCGCTTCACGGGATTCCACAACCCTCAGTCTGACACGCGAAAGTCCGGTCCACAGAAGTTTCAGCCCCTGAACTTCTCCCTCCAGCTGCTCGGCGTACTCGGCGTAGCGGGACGTGGCAAGGGCGCCGAACAGCAGAATAATAGCCAACACGTACACCCAGCTCAGCAGTGCCATAATCGCCCCGATGGACCCATAGACGACGTTATAGACAGGGAACGTATTGACGTACCAGATAAAGCCCCACGTGGCACCGTCGATCGCGAGTGAAGCGACGAGCGCACCCAGCCAGACCACCCTGAAACTCACCTCTGTATTCGGTAGATACTTGTACAGCATCAGGAGTGTGCCGAAGGTGACTATCGGAGATGCCACCACTGTAATCAGGTTCGCGATGAAGTCATAGGTAATGTTAGGAAAGGCGGCCTTGACGAGCACCTGGACGGTGCCGATCATTGGAGTGACGAACAGCAGAAACACCATCAGGATGCCCGCTCCGGACGCAAGTCCGAGATCGATCAGTCTCTCTCGGATAAACGGCCTGGTCCTCTTTACACCCCACGCTGCGTTGATGCCCTTGCGAATCGCCCCGAAAGCCGCCGAAGACGCCCATATCAGCAGGAAGACCGACACGACCCCCGTGATTGTCTTGGCGGACACCACTCCGCGCATCGTCTGGCCAATGAAGTCTGAGGATACAGGGAAGACCTCCGCCATCTGCCCGGCCATTACTTCCCGTTCCACCTCATGACCGAAGAAGAAACCCCAGATTGAGACCATCGCGAGCACGAGCGGGAACATCGAGAACAGCGTATAGAACGCGATTGCCCCTGCGATGTACTGGCAGTTCTTGCCAAGAAAGTCGTTGACGGCATCGGCGCACAGCAGTATGAGTCTAATCAGGTACACTGCTTCCTCGGTAAGTCTTCCTGGTGCTCGACCTCTATCTCTGGGAATATCGAAGATAGTACCCAGCGAGATTGAAAGTGGTCAAGACAGATCTATCGGGAGCCTGTCGGACTCGAACCGAATCTACGGTCCCTCGTCAAAGAAACCGCGAATTATTCTCACTGTGGCGTCCATGTCTTCGTTGTGAAGGCCGTGGCCGACTCCCGGAACCTCCGCGAATGTACCGTTGCCGTTCGGGATGGTTTCGACCATCTTCCTGGCCTGCGCCTCATCGAGCACTGCGCTGGTCTCTCCTCTGAGCACAAGCGTCCGACAGCTTATCCGCTCGACACAGCTCCACATGAAAGGCCCTTCTTTCAGCGCCGTCCTTCCCAGCAGCCATCTCATCTCCGGGTCTGTCTTTGGCACTAGAATACCATCCCAGTTTGTACGGTAGGTATGCCTGACTGTTGCCCAGATCTGATCGTCGCTGGCTTCAGCGTCGTCCTCGCGGTGCCAGTCGAACGCCATACGCTCATTGAAGAACCCCCTGGGCCTTTCACGATTGCCGCTCGTCATGCGCGCTGCCGCGGTCTGCCGACCGGCCGGAGAAGGATCGGGCATCGGCCCGTAGTCTCCCAGCACAAGATTATCTACGAGGTGCCCGAAGTAAGCGCCCAGCGGCATCCCGATTCTGGAACCCTGGGAGTGACCGTAGTAGTCGAACGGATACAGGCCGGTGGACAGCGCGAATATGCTCACGTCAGACGCGAACGACTGTGCTGAGTATCCCTCTCGGCTCCAGTCGCTGTCACCACAGCCCCGCGCGTCGAGCGCGACCACGTGCCACTTATCGGTCATTCGGGGGGCGAACTCATCGAACTGATGGGCGTGTCCGCCTATGCCGTGCATCAGGATCAGGGGCTTCTTCGTCCTGTCACCTCCCCAATCCAGGTAGTGCAGGGACAACCCATTCACCGATACCCACTTGTCTTCAGGATACACACCCGACATCGATTACTCCTCCCAGTATTCTACGGCCCAGCTGCCCGCGCGGATCGGCTGCCCTCTATTAGACCCTCCCGCGCGATCGAATCGCCGGCCTCTATCATTTCGTAGAATGGACGAAGGTCTCCCTGCGCCTCCACCAATCTCGCTGCGATGGGGATGCGCAGCGTGGGTGGACTGTGACCGACAGACTTCGAGTCAGAAACTAAGTGTACGGGACCTCAATAGCCAGCGCGCTCTATTGAAAAACCATAAGACATATCGGGGCATTTCGGTCCAGAAACTGATCCTCAATGCCCGTGTGAATTCACGCATCGCATCACCACGACTGCCGACGCGCAGATACAAGCGTCCCATTCGCGAATGTACACGGGCCAGTGCGGCCGGCCGCGCTTGAAGTTCTTCTGCGTATCTCTCCAAGTGTCTCTTACTGTACTCGATGTCGTCCCAATCATTCGTCATTCGTGAGTGTCCATGATTTACCCAGGTACGCATCCCGACCTGTGGCAGGAGGCGATAGTGGCAACGCCGTGAGAGGCGCAGGTTGAAGTCCTGGTCGTTACACATTCGCAAAGACTCGTCGAACATCACCTCCCGAACGATGGAAGTGCGCGCAAGGAGTACACTCTGCGACCCTGGCTGTCTCAACGCCAGACAGTGCTCACTGACATCACCCTCGTAGGTAGGAAGCGTACCGGATCGCATAAACACACGTTCACCGGTCTGCGAATCGAAAACATGGAACCAGCAATACACCACTCCGACCTCTGGTGGAGAACGGTCCAGCAGATCGACCTGCGCTGACAACTTGCCCGGTAGCCATTCGTCGTCGTCGTCCAGAAACGCGATATACTCGCCCCTCGCGGCCCTGATGCCGCTGTTTAACGCTGTGGTTTGACCTCGGTTGGTCCGATGTGTCACCACTCGGATTCGAGCGTCCTTCTCGCTCAGATTCTGGAGCACCCGTGCGGTGTCGTCAGGAGAGCAATCGTTCACGATGATGAGCTCGAGGTCCCTGAAGTCCTGGTCGAGAACGCTATTGACCGAGCGTGGTAGCAGAGCCTCACGGTTGTAGGTTGTAATTATCACACTCACCTTCGGCTTCATCATGGGAGCCTAATACGGTTACGGTTACGTGGGCTCAGCTTCCCAAATAATCTTCTGAAGAACCACAAAATATACAGGGGCATCTCGGTCCAGAAACTGGTCCTCAATGCCCGTGTGAATTCACGTATTGCATCGACAGGACTGCCGATCTTCAGAAGATACAATACTCCCAACCGTGAATGCATATGGGCTAAAGTAGCCGGCCGCGCTTGAAGTTCTTCTGCGTATCTCTCCAGGTGTCTTTTATGGAACGCGAGTATGGCCGCAAAATTATGTGTGATTTGTGAATGTCCGTGGTTGACCCAGAGACGCACTCCGACCTGTGGCAGCAGACGATAGTGGCAACGTTGCGAGAGCCTCATGTTGAAGTCCTGGTCGATACCCGCTTGCAATGTCTCGTCGAACATCACCTCACGAACAATCGACGTGCGCGCGAGGAGTATGGTCTGCGGACCCGGCTGTCTCAACGCCAGACAGTGCTCACTGATGTCACCCTCGTAGGTAGCCGTCGTACCGAATCGAACAAACACACGTTCTCCAGTTTGCGAATCGAACACATGGAACCAGCAATATACTACTCCAACCTCTGGTGGAGAACGGTCCAGCAGATCGACCTGCGCTGACAACTTGCCCGGAAGCCATTCGTCGTCGTCGTCCAGAAACGCGATGTACTCACCCCTCGCGGCCCGGATACCGCTGTTACGCGCTGCGCCCGCCCCACGGTTGGCGCAATGTGTCACCACTCGGATTCGAGCGTCGTCCTCGCTCAGACTCTGGAGCACCCGAGCGGTGTTGTCAGTCGAGCAATCGTTCACGACGATGAGCTCGAGATCCCTGAAGTCCTGGTCGAGAACACTGTGAACTGAGCGCGATAGCAGATCCGCCCGATTGTAGGTTGTAATTATCACACTCACTCTCGGATTCATTGACGGTTTCTCCTCAGCGACCAAAACATATCCATATACTGTTTGATCGAGGCGTCAGCTGAATAGATACTGGCCCGCTCCCTGAGCGTGGACGCGGGAAGAGGCGCATCCAACGTGGACGATATTGCAACTGCCATCTCTGACGCATCAGTCACTGGCACCAAATGACCAAACACGCCATCGGCAAGGATCTCTCTCGGTCCGTGCGGACAGTCTGTACTTAC
>JAAXHZ010000338.1 GCA_012270625.1 Dehalococcoidia bacterium
CACGATTACTCAGCGATATAATTCCCGAATAAAGACACTTCCTCAGAGCCAAAGTGTCAGACAACAGCGGCATTGAGCAGAGTACTAGCGCGCGTGTCTGAGGTGAAAATCCATGTGGATAATAATGCGATTGGCAGAAGCCATCTGCCACGAGAGGACACCAAATGAAGTCGAATCCGTTAGTTATACTGTCGGTTGTTCTCATCAGTGCCTTGGTCATCGGATGTGCTCCAAGCGAAGCTGAAATCCGCGATATGGTACTGGCCGAGATAGCGAAGGTGGAGATTCCAGCCGGACCCGCAGGGCCGCAAGGTGAAAGTGGTGAGCGGGGGGTAGCAGGTCCGCGTGGTGGGCCGGGGATAGCAGGGCTGCAAGGTGAGCCGGGGCCGCAAGGCGAGCGTGGTGGACCGGGGATAGCAGGGCCGCGTGGTGAGCCAGGGCCGCAAGGTGAGCGTGGTGAGCCAGGGCCGCAAGGCGAGCGTGGTGAGCCAGGGATAGCAGGGCCGCAAGGTGAGCCAGGGGTAGCAGGGCCACAAGGTGAGCCAGGGATAGCAGGGCCGCAAGGTGAGCCAGGGATAGCAGGGCCGCAAGGTGAGCGTGGCGAACCGGGACCTAAGGGTGATTCAGGGGATCTTGCGGAGTTTCCCACTTCCATTGAACTTGAGAAACTGACCCTCAGATCCCCAGACGGCAATAGCCATATCATCATACGGAGCGGCAGGGGCGACAACGTCGCGCACATTAGATGGTATGACTCAGAGACAGAGGAAATTCTCGGGGAGATCATCGCTGACACTTCGGACGGCATGGTGTTGCGATCTAGGGCCCGAGATGGGAGATGGACAGAGATCTGCATAGACGAAAACAGAATCGCCACCTGCAGGAGATAGGTCAGGCTCTACTTGCTCTCAACATCCCCCACCGCCCACCGTAGAGCCTCGTCTATGCTCGGGTGAGCGAACTCGAAACCGCTTTCCACCAGTCGCTGCGGCGACATCCTGATGCTGGACAAGACAACGTCCGACAGGTCACCCTGCGCGATTCGCAGCGCTAATTTGGGCGCTGAGAAGATCGCCGGCCTACCGATCTGTCTGCCCAGCGCTCTCGTAAACTCCGCGTTGGTCACCGGATTCGGCGAGGAGATATTCACTCCGCCTGACAAGTCGTCTCTCTCTATGGCCCAGACGATCGCCTCGATCAGGTCCTCGCGAGTGATCCAGCTCATGTACTGGGAGCCTGAACCGAGTCTTCCGCCGAGACCCAGTCTGAAAATCGGCAGCACCCGCTTCAACATGCCTCCTGCCGCCGTCAGCACGACGCTTATTCGCATGTTGACCACACGTATTCCAGCCTTGGCCGCCGGTGCGGTGGCATCCTCCCACTCTTTGGTCACTCGTGCCAGAAAGTCGGTTCCGGGAGCTGCGGAGTCTGTGAGTATCTCGTCGCCACGATCACCATAGAAGCCTCCCGCTGAGGCGCACACGAAAACCGGCGGCGGACTGTCCAGCCCCGCCAGCGCTTTCGCCAGCAGGGTAGTGCCCATGACTCGGCTGTCCCTGATCCTTCGCTTCTGCTCCTCCGACCAGCGCCGGTCGGCGATGTTCTCACCGGCAAGGTGCACGACGGCGCCGCAACCCTCGAGTTCTGAGGGGTCCAGCAGGCCCCCGGCAGGGTCCCATGTGATGCCGGTCACTCTCCCTCTGGATTCTGGCCGGATCAATCGGATCACGAGGTGATCCGGTGACTCCAGTCTGCTGACAAGCCCTCGTCCTATAAGTCCAGTCGAGCCTGAGACCAGTATCTTTGTCACTTTGAGCCTCCTAGGGGCTTTTTCAGCGTGGGGAAGGGAGGCTATCTTTCCTCACTTCTAATCCACTCACTTCTAAATTTTACACCCTCCCATGCGGTGGATATAATCTGGACGTGCGAAAGTCCGTAAGGTGTAACCGAGGTAGAAGATTGGCGGTCAGAGAGATTCTCGAGATTCCACACCCGCTTCTCAGGCAGCGCGCCAGAAGGGTTCGCCGCATCGACAAGCGTATCCTCCAGCTTGCCTACGACATGATCGATACCATGCGAGAGGCGGGCGGCGTGGGCCTCGCCGCCAATCAGGTCGGCGAGCTTAGACGACTGATCGTCTTACAGATACCGGAAGAGGAAGAGG
>JAAXHZ010000339.1 GCA_012270625.1 Dehalococcoidia bacterium
CTGCGGGATCGGTTGACGGTGGCACGAGATTTGCTGAGTGAGAGTGGGTCGATCTTCGTGCAGATTGGGGATGAGAATGTTCATCGGGTACGGGCGGTGATGGACGAGGTGTTTGGGGCGGAAAATTACATATCCCTAATCGGATTCGCGAAAACAACCGGGTCAACAGAAGATTATCTTGGACAAACAACTGATTACCTGTTGTGGTATTGCAAGGATAAATCCTCTGCGAAATATCGGGCGATCTTCAGAGGGAAGCAAGCCGGCAGAAGAGGAGGAACCAATTACAATCGTGTTCGTAGTCTGTCCGGTCTGAGCTACTCTCTTGTCGGTATGCACCTTGATGATCCGCGAATTTCTTCCGGTGAGTACCGAATCTACTCGCTAGACAACTTAACCTCTCAGAGTGCTGGTAGAGACAAAGGTGAAGGTGCGGCATCTTGGTTTGGCGTCGATTTCGAAGGAAACATCTATAAGCCCACACTCTCAGTTCGATGGAAAACCAATCGGGAAGGAATGACTCGGCTAAAATCCGCCGGACGATTGGAAGCCACTCGGATCCGCTTGGGGTATGTGCGCTACTTGGACGACTTTCCGGCTATTCAGATCACAAATCGGTGGGACGATGTCGGCGCAAGTTTCATGGCTGATAAGGTTTATGTGGTGCAGACGTCTCAAACCGTGATTCAGCGCTGCATCCTCATGACCACCGATCCCGGCGACCTCGTGCTCGACCCCACCTGCGGCTCCGGCACTACTGCCTATGTCGCCGAGCAGTGGGGACGACGCTGGATCACTATCGACACCTCCCGAGTCGCACTCGCCCTGGCACGAGCGCGGATCATGGGAGCGCGATACCCGTACTACCTGCTATCCGACAGCCGCGACGGCCAGCTCAAGGAAGCCGAGATCAGCGGACGAGACTCGACACTCTCCACTGACCACTCTCCACTAACCACTACCTATGGCGACATCCGGCAAGGGTTCGTGTACGAGCGCGTGCCGCACATCACGCTCAGGGACATCGCCAACAACTCCGAGATCGACGTGATCTGGGAGGAGTACGAAGAGAAGCTGGTCCCGCTGCGCAAGCAGCTATCGCTGCTAGTGGCTAGTGATGAGGGACGAGTGGAGAGTGACGAAGAGGGCGGGGACTCTTCACTAACCACTCTCGAAGAGGAGGGGCAGGACGGGGAGCTAACCACTAATCACTCGCCACTATCCACTCTCGAAGAATGGGAAGTGCCACGCCATCTACCCGACGACTGGCCTGCTAACGCAGCCCCGCTTCACAAAAAATTCTGGGAGACCCGCATCGCCCGCCAGAAGGCAATCGACGCCTCCATCGCGCGAAACGCCGAGTTCGAGTACCTCTACGACAAGCCCTACGAAGACAGGAGAAAGACGCGCGTCGCCGGGCCGTTCACCGTGGAGAGCATATCGCCACACCGCATGTTGGAGGTGGACGAGAACGACGAGATCATCGATCGCATCGCTGAGTCCACCAACGGCTATGGGCGAAGCTACGACTTCGCGCAGATCATCCTCGAAAACCTGAGGACGTCCGGGGTGCAGCAGGCGCACAAGGAAGACAGGATCGTGTTTGACTCGCTGACCAACTGGCCGGGCCGACTCGTCTGCGCTGAGGGACGCTACACGCGCTCCGCGCAAGTGAGCAGTGGTGGAGTGGAGAGTGGAGAGCGAGGCGGAGAACCCGCCACTGACCACTCTTCACTGACCACTCGTCAAGTCCGCGCTGGCATCTTTATCGGGCCGGAGTTCGGCACGGTCTCCCGTCCCGACCTTGCGGAGGCCGCGCGCGAGGCGGCCGAGGCGGAGTTCGACGTACTGGTAGCGTGCGCGTTCAACTACGACGCCCACACGACCGAGTTCGAGCATCTCGGGAGAGTCCCGGTGCTCAAGGCACGAATGAACGCCGACCTGCACATGGCCGACGATCTAAAGAACACTGGCAAAGGCAACCTGTTCGTCATCTTCGGAGAGCCGGATATCACAGTGGCTAGTGAAGAGTGGCTGGTGAATAGCTCTGGGCAGATGGTGGCGCCGTGTGAAATCTTTAAGATCGTATCGGGACTTGATAGTCTGGCAGAAATCAATCGACTTAGCGGTGAGCATTTACGGACTTACGCGGAGCTTTCCTGCCGACGAGAGATTTGGGATTATCTCGCAGATGCGACGGGCGGCATCATCGATCCCGGCGAATACCGCGGAGGGCCAGGCGAGACGTACAACTGGGGAGTTTCTACAGTTTCTTGGAGTTGCGCGAGGCTCCCTGGCGGAGCTGGAAACCTTCTTGGTCTTGTGCGGAAGGCTGGACATGGTACGGAGCGAGGCCTGCGAACGCTTGTTGAACGACTGCGGGGAGATAAACAAAATGCTAAACGCGCTGATGCGATCTCTCTCCACTCGCCACTGACCACTAACCACTGCAC
>JAAXHZ010000340.1 GCA_012270625.1 Dehalococcoidia bacterium
ACTACTACGACCCGCGCAACAGCTACCTGAATCAGGTACTGGAGAGACGAATCGGCATACCAATCACCCTCGCTGTGGTCTATATGGAAGTCGGACGGCGGCTCAAGGTGCCCCTGGTGGGAGTTGGGATGCCCGGTCACTTCCTGGTCAGGCACCTGGAGATCGACAACCTCTTCGTCGATCCCTTCAGCGGGGGCTATCTGCTGTCCGTGGACGAATGCAAAAAACTTCTGGAAGAGCGGATGCAGGGGCCGGTCGATTGGGATGAGAGTCTGCTAAGTCCGGTCTCGAACCGAGAGATCGTGGCTCGGATCATTCGCAATCTGAAAGCCATCTACATGCACGACGAAGACTACGTGCGCGCGCTGGACGTGGCCGAATTCGCAGTTGCGCTCGACCCTCATTCGGCGGCTAATCACCGAGATAGAGGGATAGTCCACTACCAGCTGGGACACAGCGCCGAGGCGCTCGACGACCTTGTCCACTACCTGAACCTGGTCCCAAACGGGGTGGATGCCGAGGGAGTCCATGCCATCGTCGCGGAGCTGCGCAGCTTTCTGGAGGACTAGGACTGGTGTATTTGCGCTGAGCGTCCCCGGCCGCTCACTCTATCGAGCGAAGACGGTCCCATTGCCGGGCGATGTCTCTCCGATTGTCGCGCAGGTGGTTGGAAGAGAGCGCCACATCGGTAGTGTCGGTGGCAATGATCGCGTGGTCTCGCGACTGGGAGACCCGGTTGTCGCGGATGACGTAGCCGGATGATGGATCGTCGCCCAGATCGGAGGGCGCCCACCACAGCCGGATGCCGTTGCGGTTGGCATCGATGACGTTTCGCTCGATGAGGGTGTCGCTGCCATGCTCTATGGCGATGCCGTCCAGCCGGTTCGAGCGGATGCGGTTGCCTCGCACCACGCTCTTCTTGGAGTATCCGAGCCAGAAGCCATAGCCCGAGCAATCGGCTATGTTGTCCTCGAATATGTTGCAGGCTGAGAACACCGCCTCGAAGGCGTTGTTCGGAGATCTGCTGCCGTCGTTGCGAGCGATGAAGTTGTGGTCTGAGGAGTGACGATTGTTGGCCCGGATGAAGAGGCCGTCGCCCGAGTACCGCAGGCTGTTATCTATGATCCGGTTGTGGTGAGAGAACTCCTCGATCAGGATGCCGGCGGAGTCGGCGGTGTCGTTCCAGAAGCGTTCTGAGTACCGGATACAGTGCTCTGCCCTGCTCTTCTCGACCGTGCAGTGGGTCGAACGCAGCAGATGAATGCCAACGTTCGAGCTGTGGGAAGCGTCTGTCTCCGATACGGTGACGCGAGTACAGCGGACGAGGTCTATTCCGTTGAAGTTTCCGGTGACAGAGCAGCGCTCTATCCTCGAGTCCATAACGTTCAGCAGGTATATGCCGCCACCGTAGCCGTCCTCGTTCGGACAGTGAGTGTCTTCGAGCCAGCCGATTCCGTGCGGATTGTAGTTGTCGGATACGACACACTCTTCGATATGAAGGCGACGCACGTTCTCCGCGCGGATGCCCTGATGGAAGCCTCGGACCACGCCTCCGCGTATCGTGACGTCGGCACAGTCGTGGATATGGATGCCGACGCCGGTGAAGTCGATGCCGTCAACGACGCACCCCGAAAGATCGAGAGTCACGCCGTCAGTGGCAATCTCGAACACAGGCCCCGTGCCAGCGCCAACGTAGCGGTCCGGGGTCAGTCTCACAGACTCGAATATCTGCATGTTTTCAGATTTGCCAAGTGAAATTCGCCTAAGTATAATCCGAAAACCTGAACGCTGCGTCCACTTGAGCGAAAGGAGGCTGGCGATGTCGAGAACCGTCCATACCTGTTCAGCGCTGTCGCGCCCAACTGCCGGCCCGCGTTCCGTGGAGCGGATCGCACTATCCAAGGATCCTTAGCTTTCTCCCTGGTAGCTTCCCCGCACTTCGCGAGCCATGATCGGCAACTGGCGCTGTTCATGGCTCTTTCATTTAGTGCAGGGTTGTCGGAGGACTATACCATTGCCATTCGAGAATCTAACTCCCAAGCAGGCCAGGCTAGTTAAGAAACGCGATAAGTATGTGAAGAAGAAAGGAAATGAACGCGATCTGAGCAGAGCCAGAAAGACACTGCGGCGAAGTGGAAATGTGAAGCGAAGTCGTGTACGGCAGAAAGACTGGACCGCGCGCGTCGAGCAGGACTGGGACGAGATCGACCACAGTCCAATCGAGCGGGTCATGCCGAGGGACGAACGCGACCGTCGCAGGCAGATTGAGCAGGCGGCCATCACTTCTCCGCTCACATCAGACCGTAAGGACGGGTCCACCCGAAGGGATGGGACTTCACGCGCTGTTGCAGCGGTCGACATCCAGACCGCCCTCGTAACAGAGGTCGCGGGGATGTCGGCGCGAATCGAGATAGACGGCATCGAACAGCCCGCCACTGTCAGGGGCCTGCTCACCGAGATCGATACCGGCTACATCAACCCCGTCGCCGTCGGGGATCGGGCGATCGTCACCGAGGGCAGCGCCGGATCATGGGCCATAGAAGACATTCAGGCGAGGCGAACGGTGCTTGCGCGTCCTGATCCGTTCCTCGCGCCGCGTCAGCAGGTCATCGCAGCCAATGTCGATCAACTGCTCATCGTATCATCGTGGCGCAGTCCGGACCTGTGGCTGGAGCTCATAGACCGCTACCTGATCGCCGCTGGACTGTCGGAGATCGTGCCGATCGTGTGCGTCAACAAGGCCGACCTGATCGATGACCACGCGGAGTACGAATCTGTGACCGACATCTACCGTGAGATGGGTCACGCGGTACTGCTCACGTCAGCGACCACCGGAGTCGGTCTGGACGAGCTGAGAGACGTGCTGGCCGACAAGCTGACCGTCGTCGTCGGACTGTCAGGCACGGGAAAGAGCTCGCTGATGACGGCGGTGCAGCCGGGTCTGGACATCAGGGTAGGCAGGATCAGCGATGTTCACCGGCAGGGAACACACACCACGACGCAGTCAAAGCTGTACAGGCTAGATGTGGGAGGGTATGTTGCCGATACTCCGGGAATCAGGGAGTTCGGGATAGCCGGGCTGACTCTGGGCGAGCTGCCGTTGTACTTCCCTGAAGTCGACGAGCTTGCCGCTGAGTGTCGATTCAGCAACTGCTCGCACCTGGAAGAGCCTGTGTGCGCCGTCCGCGCAGCAGAAGCCGAAGGCAGAGTGTCCCCATCTCGTGTGGCTTCATACAGAGCCATATTCGATGAGCTTGAGGTGTAATAGAGAAGTGCAAAACTCATTTAGCGGGGTCTCGTCACTCCCGCTTTCGCGGGAGTCCAGTACGACGAACCATGGTTGCTCACCTATGGATTCCCGCTTTCGAGGGAATAACGGGTAGAGTTCGGAGTTTTGCACTTCTCTCAGGCGTAGCCTGTATTGACATCATGGCCGATACCGGCCATGATTAGCTCCACCGCCGTGTATGGACATCGTTCTCACAGACCATGCCGTCAGCCAGATGCGACGGCGTCGGATCTCCTTGGAAGACACCCTGCTTGTACTGGAACTCGGAGTCCACGTTGATGGACTTGAAGAGGGGACCCGCGAAGCATGTACAGAAGTTGATGGACGGCCTATTACGATTGTGTATGACGAGTTGGAATTTAGATTCCGAGGGACGTTCGTTATCGTAACGGTCATAAGGAGGAAATGCCGGGAATGAGAGCGGTTTATGACCAGCGCTCGGATTCACTCGCGATTATTCTGGCGGACGCGGAAGTCGAGGAGACCAAGAACATCGCCCCGGGAGTGGAAGTGGACTACGATTCATCCGGTCGCGTTGTCGCGATAGAGGTACTACACGCAAGCGACAAGTACGTTGTCACCGAGATGAATCTGGAAGCGCCCGATCCGTATCTCTCACTTGCGGAAGCCGGAGAGATGGTTGGAATCAGCCCAACTACGTTGCGACATCAGATAGCGCGCGGTGTACTCCAAGGGACTAAAGTAGGGCGTAACTGGGCTGTCCATCAGCGGGATCTGTTCAAGTATGCGACCGAGAGAAGCACAAAGGCGTCGAGGACGATGGTCCGGTCTCGTGAGACCGGCTTTTACAGACCCGGCAGCCTCGGCTGAATAGTCGGATTCGGGTGCTCGTTGTTGTCGTCGAATCCGGACACGCCGACGCCGACGAGCCTGAATGTCCTGCCAGGACCGGTCTCGTTGCCGACCAGAATCCAGGCAGCCTCGGCGATCTGATCGGATGCCTGTACCACCTCGGGAAGGGTCGCCTGGCGAGTGAACGTCGTGAAGTCGGTCAGCCTGAGCTTCACCTTCACGGTTCGTCCCCACAGGTCTCGTCGCTCAAGCGAGCGCGATACGTCCTGACTCAGCCTGTTGACCAGCTCCCGGAGCGCGTCAGGGTCGCCAGTGTCCCTGATCAGCGTGGTCTCTGAGCTGACCGATTTGGTATCCCTGCTGGTCTCGACAGGACGATCATCCTGCCCAATGGCCAGCCTCTTCATGTACACCCCGTTGCGCCCGAATCGGCTCGTCAGCCACTCCTCGGTCTGCCCGGCCAGATCCGCGACCGTGAGTACACCCTCGGACTTGAGACGCTTCTGAGTTTTGGGCCCAACCCCCGGCAGCTTGCCAACTGGCAGCGGAGCCAGGAATGACCTTTCGGTCCCAGGACGCACGACGGTAAACCCGTCGGGCTTCTCGAGGTCGGACGCTATCTTCGCCACAGACTTGCTGGAGCCGACTCCAACGGAGATCGTAAGACCGAGCTCGTGCTTCACGCGCCGCTTGAGACTGAGCGCGATGTTTTCTACGGTCCGATCGGACGTCACTTCGTCGGTTACGTCCAGGTACGCCTCATCGAGCGACAGCGGCTCTACCAGGGATGTGACATCGTTGAAGATGTCCATGACCTGCCGGGAGACCTCCCTGTAGCGTCCGAAGCGAGCGCTGACCCTCACCAGGCCGGGACATCTCTGGAGGGCGGTGCGCATGGGCATGGCCGAGCGCACACCATACTCTCTCGCCTCGTAGGACGCCGCGGCGACGACGCCTCTCGACTCAGAACTGCCGCCTACCGCGAGCGGCTTGCCTCTGAGCGCAGGATTGTCGAGCTGTTCGACGGAAGTGTAGAACGCATCGAAGTCTGCGTGGAGTATGTGGCGCATGTGTCCCGCTCGATACCACCGTCGGAGCAAGTTGACCAAATCCGATTGGAATTGGGTCGAAATTGCCCTTGAACATTAGTTCTATCGCCGCTAACATTATACTCATGCTGTGGCGAATATCCAACTGCCCAACACCGGTAGAGCGCCGGAATTACATGATAGCATCCAGGAGGTGTCCGTATGCCCAACCCAGTAGTCCACTTTGAAGTCCAGTCCGCGGACCCGGACAAGAGCAAGGCGTTCTTCAAGGACGTGTTCGGCTGGAGCATCACCGATGCGCCCATGCCCGGCGGGGTTAGCTATGGCCTCGTCGATACCGAGTCGGAGTCTGGAATCAACGGCGGCATCGGACCGTCGTTGAGCGGCGACACCCAAGTGGCGTTCTACATCGAGGTGGACGACATCCAAGCGTACCTCGACAAGGCGATCGCTGCGGGAGGGCAGGTTATGATGCCAGTGACGGTGATCCCCGGCGCAGTGACCATGGCCTTCTTCGCAGACCCGGCCGGAGCTAACGTCGGCCTCGTCGCCAGCGAGACTCCCCCGGCGGAGTAGCCCCCCACTAATAGAACTGAACAGAAGCAGGCCCCGGGCGTCACAAAGCGCCCGGGGCCTCTGTTCGATGAAGTCGAATCGCGCTCTTCCTGTGTCCACCCGAACCAGAATGCGGTAAGCTATGCTCACAGACCAACGGAGAGCCGCACACGTGAACATACTTATCACCGGAGGATCGACGCGAATCTCCAGACTGATCGCGACTGGGCTGTCAGGGCAGCACAGCGTGACCATCACCGATCGAGTCCACACGCAGGGCCTCGACAACTTTGTCCTGTGCGACCTGGATCACGACGTCGCCACTAACGAGCTTGTGAGAGGCATGGATGTCGTCATTCACTCGGGCCAGGTCGATGTGGGGATTCCGGTCTCTGAGCAGCTGGACGGTGGGATGCGGTGCGTGTACAACCTTGTCCGAGCCGCCGCCGAGGAGGGTGTGCCGAGAGTGGTCTTCCTCAGCTCACTTTCGGTGATGGGTCGTTACGACGAAGAGTATGTAGTAACGGAACGCTGGCTGCCCGCGCCAACCACCGAGAGTGACGTGCTGTGCTTTCATCTTGGCGAGTTCATCTGTCGCGAGTTCGCCCGGGAGCAGCGGATCGAGATTTTATGCCTGCGGATGGGAGAGCTTGTCGGCGACGAGGACAGTTCGCTCTCCACGTCCGCGCTGTACCCAGGTGACGCGATACAGGCGGTCGAGAGATCCCTGACAGCGGATATATCGGAGGGCTATGCTGACTCACGCAGCTACTGGGCTGTGTTCCACATCCAGTCGGACGTCCCAAATCGCCGATTCCTGACCACTGCCGCCGAGACACGACTCGGATTCCGACCGTCATGCTCTCAGTAAACGTGAAATCGACGGGGAGAAAACTTCATAAGCCCCGAATGCGTCATCATTGGGATGATCCGAGGAGCCTCTCACTCCTCTTCACTCACTCCTCGGAAGCTTGTCCCCGCGAACGCGGGGATTGCACTTATGCAATTTTCTCCGGTAGGGTACGCTGGTCAACGCTCTGGACATGGGCTATGCTCAAGCCAGCGCACTTGCGGAGTGATTCGTCCATGATTCGTCAGCTTGCCGCGAGACCGAACGAGGCGTCTCGATGAAGGTACTGATACTGGGAGCCAACGGTATGCTCGGCCCCCACGTCGTAAAGTCGCTCGAAGGTGAGCACACGCTGCGACTCACGGACATCAACGATGCCCCGGACACGCCGCACGAGTACTTCAACCTGGACGTGTCTGACCTGGACGCTGTGATCGGAGCCGCGGCGGGAATGGACGCCATAATCAACCTGTCCGTGCTGAGACCAGATCGCCGGATAGCGTTCGATGTGAACGCGCGAGGCGCATACAATGCCTGCGCGGCCGCCGTTCATCACGGGATTCGCAGGGTAATCAACACCGGCCCTCACTTCACGATCACCGGGCCAACATACGAGAACTCCGACCATCTCATCGGGCCGGACGTGCCGTCGCAGTCAGGAACGCTGCTGTACGCGATCACGAAGTCGCTTGGGCAGGAGATATGCCGGGTATTCACCGAGAACCACGACCTGTACGTGCTGACTCTGCTGTTCTACAACTTTCACTACGGCAACGAAGTCGAGGGGTTCGGTAAGGACTTTACACCGTTCAACGTTACCTGGAAGGACGCCGGGGAGGCGTTTCGGCCCGCGCTGAGCATCCCACTAGACTCGCTTCCGTCGAGGTGCGAGCCATTCTTCATATTCGCGGACCTGCCTCACGGCAAGTTCACCAACGAGAAGTCAAAGCGAGTTCTGGGTTGGCGCCCAACAGACAACCTGGACGATTTTTGGAAGAAGCAAGCGACCAACGTCTGACTTTACGGAAAACCTTACGAACACGCTGACACGGCTACTGACCTACGCCTGAGCTCCAGTTCGATACCAGCGCATACAGAAAAAGGGAGGGGCAGATGACAACCTCGATCACCGCTTCGGCTATGGAACAGGGCAACATCGGGCAGCAGGAGACCGGTCGCCCAGTGGTCTATGGGACCCAGGGAGTCATTTCAAGCGGACACTATCTGACCTCGATGGCAGGTATGCGGATGCTGCTGTCAGGCGGCAACGCATTCGACGCGGTCGTGGCAGCCGGTTTCGCGGCGGCGGTTACGGAGCCCATAGCATCATACTCTCTGGCGGCTGAAGGCGTGTTCATGCTCTACCACGCCGACAGCGGGGAGCTGCTGTCGCTGAGTGGGCAGGGAACAGCGCCGGACCGGGCCACCGTCGAGTGGTATCGCAGCCTGGGTCAGAGTGAGATACCGACCGGCCCTGGCCCGTTAGCGCACCTCAGCTTCACGGTGCCCGGCGTAGTCGCTGCTTACCTGTCGCTGCTGGAGAGATATGGCAGGAAGAGCGTAGGAGAGGCGCTGGAGCCTTCGATCCACTACGCCGAGCGCGGAATCCCAAACTACGAGTACATGCTTGAGCGCATCGACAGCCCTATCACAATTAGTCAGTTCGAGCAGTACCCGCCCGGTGGGTTGGACATCTTCTACGATGACGGCAAGACGCCTGAGCCAGGATCTCTGCTGGTACAGAAGGGTCTCGGAGCAATTCTGCGCAAGCTGGTCGAGGCGGAGAGCGCAGCTGGCGGGCATCGCGCTGACGGCGTCCGCGCAGCGCGCGACAGCTTCTACACTGGCGACGTGGCACAGATAATCGCTGACTGCAGCGAGAGGGTCGGCGGAGTGCTGGACATGCCCTCACTCGCTGCCTATGAGGCCAAGTACGAGACCCCCATCAAGACCAGCTACATGGGATACGAAGTGCACGGTCAGCGGACGTGGACGCAGGGCGCGGTACTCATGCAGGCGCTGAACATACTCGAAAACTTCGACCTCCGGGCGATGGGCCACAACTCGACTGCTTACATTCACACGGTCAGCCAAGCCGTAAACCTCGCGTTTGCGGACCGCGAGGCATACTACGGAGATCCAGACTTTGTCACAGTTCCAATCGACGGGCTGCTCTCCAAAGAGTACGCGCGCGAGCGCGCCGCTCTGATAGACCCGTCCAAGGCAATGCCTGAGCTGCCGCCCCCCGGAGACCCGTGGAAGTACTCAGCGCGGTCAGGCTCAGCCGCGGTCGTCAGGGAGCCTGTTGCGGCAGCAGGCGACGGTGACGGTGGGTCCGACAGCGGCACGACACACATCTCTTCCATCGACCGCGACGGCAACATGGTATGCGCGACTCCGTCAGGGGGATCGTTTGCCAAGTCCGCGTTCTTCCCAGAGCTGGGTTGCGCGCTCAGCACCCGGATCGAGATGTTCAACTTCGAGGACGGGCACCCCAACAGACTGGAGCCGCGCAAGCGTCCGAGAACGACGCTGGTCAACTACATCGTGTCTCGGGACGGCGTGCCGGTCATGACCGTCGGGTGTCCGGGCGGCGACCACCAGGCGCAGGCCAATATGCAGCTGGTGCTGAACTCGGTGCTGTGGGGGATGAATCCGCAGGAGGCGGTTGAATCTCCGAGGTTCGCGAGCCAGGGAGTGACCAACAGCTTCTACCCCCACACTTACTATCCGGGACAGCTTGGCGTGGAGCCGGGAATTTCTCAGAGCGCCAGGGACGAGCTGACCGGGATGGGTCACGACATCGTTACGGTCGCCAGCGCCGGAATGGGCGCGACGGTTTCGACTCGGGACCCGCAGACCGGCGTCCTGGCTTCATCGGGCGACCCGCGCCGTGCCTGCTACGCCCTCTCGTGGTAACCCCAGGGCAATCGCATCTAATTGGTACAGATGTTGGTGAAGGGTCGTCGTTGTGTAGCCGAAGTTTCGGACATTGGATAGAGTTATGGCACCTTCGCACGACACATTCGGCAGGTTCTTTGCGATGCTGGACTTAGAGAGCTTCGAGTGCTTCTTCTCCGAGCGGGTGGCGTCGGTCAGCGAGTTGACTGCATACAGGTCAGGCAATCGCCATAGACGGTCAGGCGCTCCCATGACAGCTTCATCGGCAGGGATGCCATTCACATGGTGAGTGCATGGACGACCGTCAATCACGTCAGTCTGAGACAGCTTAGGGTGGACGGACACAGGCAGGCTACCTCATCACTGCGAAATTGTCAGCAGATGACGACTGGGACGACGCCGACAAGATGGCGGCCGCAAGTGAGGTCTTCAGGTTGGTGACGGGGTGCCACTGAATTCTGTATCTTCTCCGGTACTAGGGTTCCTCAGATTCTACTTGACATAAAGGTTTAGTGCGGACATGCATAAGACACACCTCGGTCAGATCACCGAAAATGACATTGTTCCCTAGAATGTCCCGCTACTCTGTTAGCGGCTAGCTACTCCATCCACCATAACTAACGCTGCGAGAAGATATGGTATCCGGGCTGTTCAGAAATGTTGTAATACCAATCCAGTCTGAGCGGGC
>JAAXHZ010000341.1 GCA_012270625.1 Dehalococcoidia bacterium
GACACCCGCTTTTATCCCCTGTATGAAAAGTGCGCTGAACTGGGTGTTCCCCTGCTGCTGCACTCGGGATTTGCCGCTGCCGGCGTCGGGATGCCTGGCGGCGGCGGAATGAAGCTGAAGTATGCGGCGCCGATCCCGCACGTGGATGACATCGCCGCTGACTTTCCTGAGCTGACGATAATCATGGCCCACCCGGCTTGGCCATGGGTGGAGGAGCAGATCGCTGTCGCGCTGCACAAGCCGAACGTCTATCTCGATCTTTCCGGCTGGGCTCCGAGATACATTCCCCAGGCGCTGATCGACGAGACGAACACCCGGCTGCAAGACAAGGTCCTGTTTGGCTCAGACTTTCCTTACCTGCCCCCCGATCGATGGCTGTCGGGATTCGACCAGCTGGACATACGCGACAGCGTCCGTTCGAAGGTCTTGCTCGAAAACGCCAAGAGGGTGCTCGGCTTGCAGCTCTGACGCAGCCTCCTGCCAGCATCAGTCCGGTGCAGAAGGACCAGTAAGGATAGGGTCTATCCTGACAGTAGCTCTGCCAGGATCGCCTTCTGGGCATGCAGCCGGTTCTCTGCCTGGTGAAAGACGATCGACTGGGGATGATCGAGCATATGCTCGTCGATCTCCTCACCTCTGTGGGCAGGCATGTCGTGCATGAATACCGCCGATCTGTCGGCTCGTTCCATCAGCTCGCCATCTACTCGGTAGGTGGCGAAGACCTCCCGCCGTTCGTCTGCCTCCGCTTCGTCTCCCATGCTGATCCACACGTCAGTGTAGATAACGTCGGCGCCCTCGACTGCCGCCTCGGGTGACTCTGTCCACTCCAGAAGCGTCTCGGTCTCTGATGCACGCTCCTCGGCGACGCTCCAGGCCAGGTCAGGCACTTTGTACGCCGGGGGTGAGGCAATCCTGAAGTTTGCGCCCACCGATGCGCACGCGATCGCCAGGCTGGACGCTATGTTGTTCCCGTCGCCAACGTATGCCACGTTCAGACCGGCCAGGTCCCCCTTGTGCTCGTTCATGCTCAGCAAGTCTCCGACGGCCTGGCATGGGTGAGCAAGGTCGGACAGGGCGTTTACGACCGGGATGGTCGAGTACTCGGCGAGTATCTCCAGGTTTCTATGGGAGAAGACTCTGGCGATAATCACGTCCACCAGTCTGTCGAGCACTCGCGCGATGTCTTCAGCCGGCTCTCGCGTTCCCAGCCCGACATCGCCTCCGCTCAGGTAGATGCAGTCGCCTCCCATCTGCTTGACCCCAACCTCGAAGCTGACACGTGTACGCAGCGAGGGCTTTTCAAATAGAAGAACGGCAACCTTGCCGTCCATTACTCGTGGGGTAGCGCCCTCTTTCATGGCGCGCGCCTTGCGGATCATCTGTCCAATCTCTTCGGACTCCAAGTCCGCCAGCCAGAGAAAATCCTTGCCTTTCATTTGCCTTCCTCTCGGGTTGGATGTGGGATTATAACCCAGGAAACGTGTGACGGACTAACCATTCAAGGAGTGAGAGAAGTGCAAAACTCAATCAATAGTAGTCTCGTCACTCCCGAGAAAGCGGGAGTCCACTGCGGAAAACCATGGTTGATGGCCTGTGGATTGCCGAGCGGCGAGCCACTTCGTGGGTTCCCGCGTGCGCGGGAATGACGGGTAGGATTTCGGAGTTTTGCACTTCCCTCAGGAGTGAGGAACCTATCCCAGTTTGGTAGGCATCGCCCTTTCGTCATTATGGGATACTGAAGCTCAGACCCCTTCTTCCTACTGATTCTCACTGTTTCGCAGCGAGTCCAGGAAGCGCCTGTCATCCTCAGACAACTGGTCTGGATCGAGCCGATCCAGCAGGTCGGGTCGGCGCGCCAGTGTGCGCCTGAGGGACTCTCGACGCTGCCATCGGGCCACTTCGGCATGATTCCCGGACAGCAGCACTTCGGGCACCTCCATGTCTCGGAAGAGGGCAGGTCTTGTGTACAGCGGATGCTGGAGGAGCCCAGTTGTGAACGAGTCATTCGCCGGAGACTTTGGCGAGCCGACAACACCGGGCACCAGTCGAGATACGGCCTCGATCACCACCATCGCCGCGACCTCACCGCCGCCGAGGACGTAGTCGCCTATGCTCAGCTCATCCGTTGCCAGATGCAGTCTCACACGCTCGTCGAAGCCCTCGTAGCGTCCACAGATCAACAGCAGTTCTTCGTGCCCTGCCAACTCCTCGGCTACACCCTGATTGAACACTCTACCCTGCGGAGTAAGCAGAATAACGGGCGCAGACCCGTCCAGATTCTCGGTATGCTTGACGCTTTCGACGGCCTCGAATAGGGGCTCGGGCTTCATTACCATGCCGGGACCGCCGCTGTATGGATAGTCGTCAACAGTGGAGTGACGGTCATGCGTGAATTCCCGGATATTATGCAGGCCGATGGACAGCAGCCCACGGCCCTGCGCGCGCGCCATGATCCCGTAGCCCAATGGCCCCATGAACATCTCGGGGAACAGAGTCAGGACGTGAAAACGCATTATTGATGAATCGCTACGGATTCGCGTGTGTGCGCCAGCCCCGGATCATCTCCAGCGCGTGAGGCATCGCCTGCAGCGCGACCTCAAGTGTCTCGCGTACACCCGTGGGACTGCCCGGAAGATTTACGATCAGACACCCGTTGCGTACTCCCACGACACCGCGACTCAGCATCGCGAACGGAGTATTTTTCAGCGTCTCCATGCGCATCGCTTCGGCAATCCCGGGAGCCTCTATGTCTATGACCGACCGCGTAGCCTCGGGAGTCACGTCCCTTGGTCCCAGTCCCGTGCCGCCGGTCGTGACCACCACGTCGGCTACACCGGTGTCGCACCACTCCCGCAGACGCTCCATGATCTGGTCTCGCTCGTCTGGAACAATTGCGCGTTGGGCTTGGGTGAATCCGGCGCTGGACATCATCTCTACGATCACGTCCCCACTTGAGTCCGCGCGCTGGCCCTGGGAGCCAGCATCACTGATTGTCAACACCGAGAAATTGAACAGATTATCAGACATTTTCGACACTCTTATCAAAGAATTCTATAAGAGTCCTCAATAGCCCTTGCACGTCCCTTCACGTCGATAGGAAACTGGCGCTGTGACATGAACACCGCAATCTGGACAGATAGACTCTTTCAGTCGGAGAGTTTCGGGCTTGACGCTATGTTAACATGGTAGAGCGTCACTGTTCGGAATCTCCACTGGGCGGGGCAGAGTGGAGAGGTCAGGACTCCTCTCCGCGTTGAGACTGTCCCCTGGCTGTCCGCTGACAAATATGTCGGCACGCCGGCAGGGGATCGAGTACAACAGCGGAATTCTCAATCCACAGCGCCACACGAACATGACAGGTCCCACCACCAAGATAGAACCATCCTCAGCTCACCTGCCCGTTATGGTGTCGGAAGTGCTGATGGCCCTTCCGCGAACCGCCGGCGGGTCGTTCATCGACTGCAACCTCGGAGACGGGGGTCATGCCGAGGCGATACTGCGGTCCATAAACGGGGTGCAGCTTCTCGGGATTGACTTGGACCTAGACGCGCTAATAAGGGCGGAGCGGCGATTGGAGCAGTGGTCCGATCGGCTCACGCTACATCACGGCAATTTCGCGGATGTAGCGGACATCGCGAATCGGCGTTTCACGCAGAACTGTGCCGGGGTACTGTTCGACCTCGGCGTGTCTTCGGCCCAGCTCGATACTCCGGATCGCGGCTTCAGCTTTCGATTCGACGCAGAACTCGATATGAGGTTCGACCGCGAGAGCGGGCTGACAGCCTATGAAGTGGTAAACCAATGGCCCCAGTCACGGCTCGAAGAGATAATCAGCGCGTTTGGCGGAGAGCCTCGTGCCCACAGGGTAGCCAGGGGGATTGTGAACAACCGTAGAATTGAGACCACCCGCGAGCTGGCTGACATAGTGTCGAGATCCCTCAACTGGCCGGCCGAGAGTCGTAATCATCCGGCTACACGAACCTTTCAGGCATTACGAATGGCAGTAAACTCGGAGATGAGGAACTTGGATCGTGGACTATCGGGGGCTGTAAGCTCTCTGAGCAGAGGTGGGAGACTGGTCGTTATCAGCTACCATTCGGTGGAGGATCGCCTGGTCAAGAACTTCATCAGAGACGCGGCTTCGTCGTGTGTCTGCCCACCACGGCTGCCTGTGTGTCAGTGTGACAAGTCGCCGAGCCTGAGACCGATCAACACCAGGGTGATCAAGCCCAGCATCTCTGAGGTACGGAGCAACCCTCGCGCTCGAAGCGCAAGGATGCGAGTAGCCCAGAAAGTTTAGAAGCTGCGAGTGTCGTTCTGCTTAGCTTCACACGCAGAACGTCTTTTGAAGACAGATTGGAGATTACGCTGGAGAACGCGGTATGACGCAGGACCCTGATGTTTTAGTTGCGGTCGACGTCGGCACGACTAAAGTGTGCACCATAGTCGCGCGTAGGGTGGGCGACGAGCAGTTCCGCGTGGTCTCATTCAGTGTCGTGCCATCTCGAGGCCTTGCCAAGGGGGTCGTAACCGACATGCCCGACGCTACGGAGGCCGTCAGGTCCTGCATTCAGGACGCGGCACGCCAGGCAGCCCTAACAGTCAGGTCAGCCTATGTCGGAATAACAGGCTCGCACGTGTCTTTCGACAGTCGCTCCGATCTGATCGACTGGGCCGCCGCGCGAGGTGTAATAACGCGCGACGACCTGGACCGTGTTCCATACGCTGTCGCGAAAGCAGGCGCAAGGCCCGGTCGCGAGATCATTCATGCCCTGCCGCGAAACTACATACTGGACGGCCAGGGCGGCATCCGGGACCCTATTGGGATGCACACCCGGAAGCTGGAGGTGGAAAGTCACGTCGTTTCGGCGGACGTTTCGCTGATCCGCAATCTTACGGGGGCGGTCGAGAAATCGGGACTTGAGGTAGAAGCCCTGGTTTTGGAGCCGGTTGCGAGCGCGGAGGCCGTGCTCACGGAACGTGAGCGTTATCAGGGCGCGGTTGTGGTGGACATTGGCGGGGGCACGTCGGATGTAATCGTATTCGACAGGGGCGCGATTGAGCTGACGGCCATCCTGCCTATCGGGGGGTTCCAGTTCACCAACGACATCTGCGTTGCCTACGGGACTGATTATGGGGCAGCAGAGGCGGCAAAGCTCGAACATGGCAGCACCGACACAACCGTGTTCAAAGCTGCCGATGAGATTGTTCTGCCGGTACCGGGGCGTGTGCGTCAGCGCAGGATCCCACTTCAAGAGCTCGCGCAGCTAATGCGAGAGCGGGCTGTCGAGCTGGCCCGGATGATAAGACTGAAGATGGTCGAGGCTGGAATCAAAGACATGCGCTCTGCTAGTGTCGTTCTAACCGGAGGGAGCTCACAGCTGCCAGGCATCGACGAGCTGTTCAGACGTCAGATCACTCCAAACCTCCGCGTTGGTGGCGCAGACCCGCGTCTGGACGTGCCCGAAGCGTTGCGCGGCCCTGAGTTCGCGACAAGCGTGGGACTCCTGAGGTGGGCGCTCAAGCAGCCCAAGGGACAGGCGGGCGTCGAACCAGAACCTAGCGAACGCAGACCCGAGGCGCCTGCGAGGACATTCACATCGCGGCTGCGCAAGTGGCTATCACCAAGATAGAGTTCATTAGCAAACCAGAAACGGGGGGAACAGAATGACATCCTATCGGGGCGAGCACGAGAATGCTGCCCGCATCAAGGTCGTAGGTGTAGGCGGCGGCGGCTCTAACGCTGTCTCAAGAATGTTCCGGGAGCGCATCCCCGGAGTTGACTACATGGTCGTCAACACTGACTCCCAGGCCCTCGTCCGCAGCGACGTTCCGATGAAGATCAGGATCGGCGACCAGCTCACCCAGGGTAAGGGTGTTGGAGGTATGCCTGAGCTCGGTGCGAAGTCGGCCGAGGAGAGCAGGGAAGACCTCTACGAAGTCATACGCGACTCGGACATGGTGTTCATTGCGGCAGGCATGGGCGGCGGCACCGGCACGGGCGCTGCGCCGACGCTCGCACAGATCGCCAAGGAGACCGGGGCGCTGACGGTTGCGGTTGTGACCAAGCCCTTCGACTTCGAGGGTCTGCGCCGAATGAAAGTGGCCGAAGCCGGTATCAGGCAGCTCAGCGAGTACGTCGATACTCTGCTCGTGATTCCAAACGAGCGTCTGCACGTGATCGCCGAGGACGAGATAACCGCCGAGAACGCATTCAGAATGGCTGACGACGTCCTCAGAATGGGTGTCCAGTCCATCGCTGAGCTTGTCACCGTGGCTGGCGACATCAATGTTGACTTCGCCGACGTCAACGCGATCATGCGCGACTCCGGCCCCGCGTGGATGTCGATCGGGTGGGGCATGGGCGAGCACCGCGCGCGCGAGGCGGCCCAACATGCGATAACCAACCCACTGCTCGACGTGTCGATTGAGGGTGCGCGTGGCATCCTCTTCAATATCACAGGCGGCAGCGATCTGAAGCTCAATGAGCTGCACGAGGCAGCCGACGTAATTAAGCGTGTGGTCGATCCTGAAGCGAACATCATCTTCGGTATGGTCACCGACCTCAAGATGGAGAACGAGATCAAGCTCACGATCATTGCTACAGGGTTCCCGACTGATAACACTATCGATGAGCGCGAGGCGGAGATTGACCGAATGCTGTCTGAAGCCCTCGAGGGCGGTGGGGACCGCGACCTGGACCTGCCGCCGTTCCTGAGAAGATACTCGCGCGCCCGCAACCGCTGACTCCAACCACCGCAATCACACCCGAGTCTGGGCCGGGAGCTTTCGGGGCAGATCTCCCGGCTCCAGCATCGATCCTCGCGAACCGGGGGACTTCGTCAAATCGCAAACACGCAGCGCGTACCCGATTCAGTATATGCCCTGGCCCTGGAACCTCCCACACTTCGCTCGGCTCCCTGCGCAGCCATTTCCGGATTCTCGGCCGCTAGCGGATCTTCTCAAGTCCCTAGTCGGCCTGTCGGTCGAAAGGATATCCAGTCCATTTCGCGGCGTGGTTTTCACAGGCTTTCCCCAACGCGGACCTGTCCGCAGCACATCCAGTAGTGTGTGGAAAAGGCATTTGACAAACCCAACATATAGTGTAAACTTACGTTGCTAACCCAACAGATTGTGGTTTTTCGGACAAATCAAAGACAGTATCTAGTCATAGTAAAAACTGAACATGCGCTGTCCCTACTGTGGCAATACAGATTCCAAGGTTATCGACTCGCGTGATGCGGGCGATGGGATACGTCGTCGTCGTGAGTGCCAGGAGTGCCAGCGTCGCTTCACAACTTACGAGTACGTCCAGATGCGAACCGTGATGATCGTCAAGCGTGATGGCCGCAGAGAAGAGTTCCAGCGCGAAAAGCTGTTCTCGAGCCTGACCAAGGCGTGTGCCAAGCGCCCGTTGCCGGTCGGCAGTATCGACAAGGTCGTCGACGAGATCGAACGCCAGCTCACCGAGTCCGGTCGGGCCGAGTTCACGTCCCGAGCGGTTGGAGAGCTAGTGATGGATAGTCTCTCCAGCTTGGATCGTGTCGCGTGGATCAGGTTCGCGAGTGTGTATCGAGACTTCAGGGACATCGAGTCTTTCAAAGAGGCGATAGATTCCCTCCTCGAGCCTGAGTCCCTGGACAACGGAGTTCACCCCGACCAGATCAGTCTGATCGAGGACGAAATCCCTCCCATCCGTAATAGAAGGCGTAGTAGACGGTCTGTCTCTCGAGTGTCGGAGCCGACGTAGTCGGCCTATCCCAATCTCCACGATGCCTGCGAGAATTGACGCAGAATATTTGTTCGTATTATGCTAGTCCGTGCAGGCGGTGAGGAATGAACAATCCCATTTATGGAAGGATCCGAAATGAGTTGAAGCGCGGGGGTCTGCGAGAGGCTGACCTTCAAGACTATCTCAACCAAAACGGACGTGGATTCCCATTGATGATGGTTGATACATGGGCGGACAATGATGACCTTCGGTTGATCGCTTGGTTCTTGGATATTCGGCCAAGTGAACTCATCGGGTTCAAGGGGGATAATAGGGCGACTGCCATGGCTGTTTTGGATGAGGTGTGGGATTTCTACGAACCTATCGTTAGCATTAATAAGCCCGAAGCTTGGGAGGCCATTGCGTCTTCATCTGAATTTCGTGGGACCCACCCAGCGTCGGTCAGGGCTGAAGTTGAGTTAATTCTTGATGGCCTCTTGCCCCGTCAAAACGACATTAGAGTCTGCGAGAATTTTCTCGATTGTCCAGAGGGATGTGTTACTAGGTGCATTTTGACTGGCCGTAAGCCTGGAGCATAAGAAATGCAAACCTTGGATTCCAGAGTCAAGCAGCAAGGACTCAGTATAGCGGAAGGAAAGGGTGAGGCCTATTTCTCTCATAAGATCGGGAAAGTTGAACTCCATCGCCTCAGCGATGACTTCGGGATTGACAGAATTGACCTGCGCGATATGGATGGCGACGCAATAACAATTGGACGTCCTGATGGAGGTTACACACTTTTCTTGAACTCAACTCAGCCAAGGATTCGTCACAGGTTTTCGGTAGCGCATGAATTGGCTCATCTGATCCTTTCCCCTATCTTGGGAGCTCGAACCATTCATCGTAGGAGGTTCTCCAAAGGGCAGGACCCTTTTGGAGACCAAGTAGAGTACTTGTGTAATGAAATGGCATCGGCAATTCTAATGCCTTCAAGTCGAATCGAGTCGCTGCTGGTGTCGAGAGGATATTCCGCACGTTGCGTGCCTGAGATCGCAAAGTCATTCGACACATCATTTGAGGCGGCATCTCGGAGATTCGTCCAACTAAATAGTCAGCCGTGTGGATTGGTCATCTGGCGGCCCGCGGGTTCTGGTGGTGTTACCTACCCTAGGAACACCATTTGGAATAAGCCCCTTGGGTTCTGCACGATCAGATTTGATGAGCGGCAAATGAGCGAAGCACTGATGAGCTTAGGACGGGACGCGATTGATTTCGTCTCTTCAAGTGAGAGCGTCACGGTCATAAGAGGTCGTGGTGTTCGCAGTACAAGACGGAATGCCAATAACGTGGCCGTTGAGTCCTTCTCTCGAAGGAACCGTCGTCGCATTTCAGAGAATTGGTCGTTCGTCAGACTCAGTCCTGCAAAGTGAAATGGAATCTGGGAGTTACGAAATGCAAACTCAAGAGAAACGCGATAGTCGTGAGCTTGAATACGAGAGTCGAGATCGCAGGCGGCAGATTGAAGAGATCGTTGCAAGCATCCCGGGTGAGCTTCGCGACCAGATAGTCCAGTCGCTCATGAAGCCATCTGCTCCAGACTCGCCCGTTATCTCTGCTGAAGACGGTCTAGCGCTGTCGGAGAACGCGCGTGTCATTCTCGAGCAGCGCTACCTTCGCAGGGACGAGGACGGCAGTCCGATTGAGACAGCGGTCGATCTGTTCCGGAGAGTGGCGAGAGCGGTCTCTCATGGCGAGAGCGAGCCCGTGCGAACCATCTGGGAGAACAGGTTCTATGAGATCCTGACTTCCCTGAAGTTCCTGCCCAACTCACCCACGCTCGTTAACGCGGGCACGGGCAGGGGCTGCCTGTCAGCGTGCTTCGTGGTTACGCCTGATGACAACATGGAGTCGATTATGGAGGTGGCCCACGACGCCGCCATGATCGAGAAGTGGGGAGGCGGAATCGGCTTCGGCTTCTCCAAGCTGCGCCCGCGCAACGACATGATAAAGACCACTCACGGTCACGCGTGTGGACCTATCGCGGTCATGAAGCTGTACTCAGCGGTCGGAGCCACACTGACGCAAGGGGCGTTCAGGCTAGGCGCCCACATGGGACAGCTGCGGGACTCGCATCCCGACGTTCGAGAGTTCATAACCTGCAAGGACGGCGACGATACCCTCCAGAATTTCAACATTTCGGTCCAGATCACGGATGCCTTCATGAAGGCAGTCCGTGACGACGAGGACTGGCACCTCATAAATCCGAGAGACGAAGGCAACGGTCCGGCGGACGAGGTGGTAGAGACCGTCCGCGCGAGAGATCTGTGGAACGAGATCGCGCAGTCGGCCTGGAAGACAGGCGACCCTGGAGTCGTCTTCATGGACCGTGTTTGGGAGACTGCCCCCAACCCACAGATGGGCCGGATCGAGACGTCCAACCCTTGCGTCACCGGGGACACCCTAGTCTATACCGGCGACGGACTTGTGCCCATCCGTGATCTTGTGGATCGACTGCCCACGCTGGAGCTTGACAGCCGGGCGGGCGCTGAGTCGTCCTTCGCCACCATGGTCTGGCAGAGTGGTGTCAAGCCCGTCTTCCGACTGAGGACGAGGGAAGGATATTCTCTCAAGCTGACCGCTGATCACGAGGTCTTCACAACCAGGGGCAAGATCGCGGCTAGCAGCCTGAAGCCGGGTGACCAGATTCGCCTGCTGGACCACAAGGGCGGGTTCGGAAACGCCGGAGACAGGAATCTCGGCCTGGTACTGGGTTGGCTCACCGGTGATGGACACATCGACATAAAGCGCGCCGTACTGAGCTTCTACGGGGATGACCATGAAGTCGGCCCAGTGCTGTCTGAAGCGACTCAGGCCGTTGTCTCGGGGACTGGCCAGCGTCCGTCACGGCAATACCCGACCGGAATGCACGTCACCGCCGCAGGTCGTGGGATGGTGCAGTCAACCCGCCTGCGCGATGTCTTGAAAGACTACGGACTCACCGAAGATGACTGGCATCACGTTCCGGACGTGATTTACCAGGGCGCCGAGGAGATGCAGAGCGCATACCTACAAGCCCTCTTCGGAGCCGACGGCACTGTGTCCGGTTCCGATTCGACCAAGGGGGTGAGCGTGCGACTCAACTCGTCCTTCCCCGACCTCTTGGAGGGCGTTCAGCGTCTGCTCCTCAACTTCGGAATCGCATCTAAAATATACCTGCGTCGCGGGGAGCGCATAGCGACCATGCCGGATGGCAAGGGCGGGAGCAAGCAATACAAGACCGCGCCGAACTACGAGGTCATCATCAGCAGGGACAACGTTCAGCGTTTCATGGACGAGGTTGGCTTCCTCAACGAGCACAAGAACGCCAGACTCCGAGAAGCCGTGTCAGGCTACAAGAAGGGTTTCTACCGAGAACGTTTCCTAGCCACCTTCGACGGCCTGGATCCTCTTGGTGAAGAGCCGGTCTATGATCTCACGGAGCCCATGACACACTCGTTCGTCGCCAACGGCTTGTGCGTGTCCAACTGCGGAGAAGAGTTCCTCGAGAACT
>JAAXHZ010000342.1 GCA_012270625.1 Dehalococcoidia bacterium
ACCCAGCCGGACTCGTCCGACGCGAGGTACAGGACTCCGTTGGCGATCTCTTCGGATTCGCCGTAGCGGCCCATTGGGATGCGTGAGATCATCCGCTCGTAGTTGCCTGGATCGCCACGGCGGAGCTGGGTCATAGGCGTGTTGACCGGGCCGGGGTGCACGGAGTTGCAGCGTATGCTGTGTTCGGCGTACTGCATAGCAGTTGTCTTGGTCAGAAGCCTTACCGCGCCCTTGGAGGACTGGTACTGAGCGCTCGACATCTCTGTGCCGACAATGCCAAGTTGTGAGGATATGTTGATGATGGATCCGCCGCCTGCTTCGATCATGGCGGGGATGGCTGCTTTCGTGCCCAGGAATACGCCCTTGGCGTTGATGTCCATGACGCGATCCCAGTCTTGCTCTGAGGTCTCGTGTACAAGTCCCCATTGGCTGATGCCGGCGTTGTTTACGAGAATGTCCAGCCGACCGTATCTGGTGACCGTCTCGCCGATGGCAGCCTGCCATTCGGATTCGCTGGTTACGTCAAGACGCACGAAAAAGCAGTCGCCACCGGCCTGACTGATCTCGTCAGAGACCTTCGCGCCCTCTTCGGCAAGCATGTCACCAATAGCGACCTTCGCTCCCTCGCGGGCGAAGAATCGCGCTTCGATGGCGCCCATACCTCGCGCGCCGCCGCTTATGAATGCCACTTTGCCATCGAGTCTCACGATCTACTCCTTACTATTTCGGATTCAGAGTCACTTTATGTGTTCATCGATCCACTTCGAGAACTCGTTCTGGTCGTTTACGTAGACCGAGATGCGGCAATCTCGACTGCTTCGGCGATCCACGCATTTAGACTCTTGCCCTCCGCTCTGGCTGCTACTGTTGCTGCCCGATGTATCTGGGGCGTCACGCGGAGCGGTATCTTGCCGGAATATGGTCTGTCGGGTTCCTGCCCTTTCTCGGCGCACATAGCCAGATAGTCGTCGATTGAGAAGTGGAACTCCCTCTTGAGTTCGTCAACGGACGTTGCTTCAAAAAAGATCACGTCGCGTGTGCCCACCACCTCTCCGTGAAAGACTTCGTCTTCATGATCATACTTGATCGCCGCCTGATAGCCCTTATACTCCATCATGGTTCTACGCCAGCCTCCGCCAGAAATCTTCGCATTGCCTCTACGACCGCCCTCCGTGCGTTCCGTTGTGGATGCGGCCTGTGAGCGTGGGCTCGTACACCGTTTAACTCAATCGCTATTCTGGATCCCGCTCGTTCTTCAATCGTGGCCCCGCACGCCAGCAGAAGTGATTCGATGTCGGACCATCGGATACCAGATTGGGTTGGACGCCTGAAGATGGCATCCAGTGTCCTGCGATGCCGTCTTCTCATGTATCTATGATATCAAATATTGACATCACATATTGTAGCTTGGATGCTTACAAAGATATTCACGGGACGACTGCGGCCGAGGAAACTGGCTCTGGGTAGAGTGGGCTTACGCTTGTCATGGCTGGCCGGATCCTGATCCCAGTGCGGCCACGCGATCGATCATGGCCTCGGCCCATGCTCGCAGGTTCTCGTCGAGGTCTGCGCCGCAGTGGGGGCACTCGTAGTCACCCTGGCAGTAGCGCATTCCGCAGGTCGGACAGGGTGGAATCAGGTCAAGGCTGTTTATCGCGTACTGTATCTGCTCTTCAGTTGCCACCGATAATCTCTTCCATGACGGCTTCAGCCTCGTCTCGGGTTGGCATTCCACTCAAGGCGCCTCGGCCCCTGAGCTTCAGACCGGCCGTTATCGTGTCCAGTCTTCCCGCGTCCGGGAGTGACATGCCTTTCAGCAATCCGTGTATGAGCCCGCCGTTGAATGCGTCGCCCGCGGCAGTTGTGTCGATTGGACTGCCGGGCCTGTATGCGGGAATCTCGAACGTGCCGTTCTCGCTGCCAATCACGGCGCCACGCTCGCCCCTGGTCACAGCTACCACGGGCACACCCATGTTCCTGAAGTGTTCGACAACCTCGAGTGTCGGCGGTCTCTATCGGTTCTTCAGCGAAGAGCTCGATCATGCACTCGCCGATGCTTATGAGGTCGGGCATCGACGGGTCTGCTACTGCCGAATGTACTTGACTATCCGGCGACCTGACTGACCTTCGACCGGCTGCACGAAGTAGATGTTGCCGTCGGAGTCACCAGCTGCGCCGTGACAGCTCCGAAACTCCGGGCCGCCCCAACGCGCCAGCCTGTTGCCGTCGCTGTCGAGTATGCTAAAGAAGCCCCCGTTGTGCTCGGCTACGTAAGCGCGGTCGTCGGAGTCCATCCATACTACGGCGGGGCCGATAAGCTCGGAAGGCCACTGGCCTATATGGGCGCCGTCCTGGTCGAAGACCTGGACACGGTCATTCTCCCTGTCGGCCACCAGTACATGTCCATTGGGGTCGATACACACCCCGTGCGGCAAGTTGAACTGTCCGGAGCCGCTTCCGGGATCGCCCCAACTTCTTAGGTGTTCGCCATCTGAGGTGAACTTATGCACGCGGCAATTGGCGTAGCCGTCCGCCACGAAGATGTCACCGCCGGGCGCGACCGCCACACCCGCCGGCAGGTTGAACGGCTCGCCTCCGTGGGTCACGTCCACCCAGCCATTGGAGCTGAACACAGAGTTGTCCGCGCCAGTGTCCGAGCGGTAGCCACGCTCACCAATAGACAGCAGAAGTACGCCGTCCGCGCTGTACTTGAGCACCTGACCCGCGTCGCGGTCAACGATCCAGATGTTGTCAGAGGGGTCGGCGTAGATCGCGTGAGGGAACACGAACTCCGCGTCGGCCCAGTGGTTCAGGTAGTTGCCGTCGGTATCGAAGATTATAACGCCGCGTTCGCCGCGATTGAAGCCGTACACCCTGTCTTGTGAGTCCACTGTGACCGCAGCCATGGGCGCGTCCCAGCCGTCGGGCAGTTTCGCCCAGTGGGAGACTATCTCGAAAGTGTGGTCTCCGCTTCCGATCGTTGTCATCTGTAAACCTCCTTGGTAGGGACCGCGACTATGCCGCGCGTACCGCATCCGGCGCGCACGCTCGCATGACGGCTAAGGTAGAGTCCACGCCACGACGCGCGGCCACGACTCTAACGATAGCGGTGTCGAGACCCTCGGCGAGCCGCTTGAACGCCGCTGCCGCTCCTTCGGCCTTGCCAAAGTATCCGATTGCGTTCAGGATTTCGGCGGGGAACGCTTCCGCGACTTCATCGCGTGACGCGCCGTTGCGGCGCATGTCGTCGAGGGCAGCCAGCTCTTCGGTGAAGCCCATGCGCTCGAAGTGCGCGCGGTATCCGAGCTGTCGTTCGCGTTCGGTGGGCACGGACGCGCC
>JAAXHZ010000343.1 GCA_012270625.1 Dehalococcoidia bacterium
AGTGTATGGCCAACATAAAGAGCAGACTCAGTGAGAATTTGGCTGGAATCAGCAGTCCTGGCCCAGCAGCGTCAGCAAGAAAGTCAAGGGCTATTTCATTCCCGGATAAGCCCACCATGTTTCCCTGCGCACCCAAGATCAAGGCCAGTGAAAACATGAGCGCGAGCGGCATGAGCCATATGACAACAGTCAGAGACTTCATCGCGCGGATGTTGCTTGATTGTGCCTGATTTGTGAGCGAGTTCAACATGCTGCGCTCACTTTAGCATAAATGTTCAGGTATGCGCTAGATAATCAGCCCCGCGGCTTCTGGTCTTTTCTTGCAGCCGTGGACTGGGGGTTCGGCGGACCAATTGGCGGCGTTGCACGCTGCTAGTCCCGCCTGCTGATCTTGGCGTCCGCCCATGCAACTATCTCCTCGGCGATTCGGAGCGCGTCTCGATACTCATCAAGACTTACAGGCTCGGCGAGACCAGGGTATCTGATCGATACGGCATATCTCGTCAGACGATTCGCTTCGGATGAACCTGCGACACAGTTAACTCCCATTTCTTCGAGAATGGTCAACAACTCCCCGATATCATGCGTGTATGGAAAGTTTGCCGATTGATCGATCAGCACGGCCTTGAGCCCTTCTCGGCGGCCTGCTGGGCATGGAAGCAGAGAATCTCTGGACTTATCAGACCGGGACCCACTCGTGCCGCATTCAGGTCGTCTTTCGCGAACCTGAGCCACTCCATGGGGTGGTCAGGAGGGTAGCGTCGCACGGATGTACATGTCCACGCCCTCGTTGAGGGCGGGATGGATTACCAAGAACTTCACGTGCTTGTATCGCTCGACCTGTTGGGGAGTGACGAGTATGAAGTCGGCTGCCAGGCCGATTCCCCGCATGGCGACGTAGAGTTCGCCTTCCAGTCGCGCACGGTCGTACTCACCGGACTTTATGACCAGAAAGTCCAAGTCTGAATCCGGCCCCATTTCGCCGCGAGCCGCGGAGCCGAATAGTATGATCCGGTCCGGTACCGCTACTTCGACCACGCGCCTTACGATTTCGTCGATCACCGCGTCGTCCGGTTGGCCGTGTTGTCTTATGTAGTCCCTCGCGGCTGTCATGAGCATAATCTCTCTCAGTACATCATACCACCAGCCTCGATCCCGGTGGCCTCTTCTTGCCGCCGTGGACTGAGGGTTCGGCGCACCACTTGGCGGAGAGTCTGCGGACGGCCTGGTACACGGTCTCGTCGAAGCCGAGCAGGTCGCAGATGACGCGGTGGTCGAGGAGGGCGCGGTTGGGATCGGCGTCGGCGAGGAACGCGGGCATGAGGTCCTTGTCTCTGAACTCGTTGAAGATGGACTCGGCGGTGGATAGCTGGTCGTCGCTCAGCGTTCGGAAGTCGAGGACGAATGTCACCGCGTCACGAGATTTTCTTAACAGGGCCTACCCAACGTTAATGCTCGCCTTCTTAAGATTGACTTTGAGAATCGCAGGTGCTGGCTATAGCCTCTATGATTCCCGTGTAGACGATTCAGAGACTGAGAGAAGCTCATTTAGAAGGTGACCGTGGAGATAGGTGAAGTAGGGTGGGAACGCCTCGCCGACCAAATTGCGGATGAGATAGGTGGTTCGGTTGCTCTTGGCTCGTGACCAGTCGTAGAACCTAGGGACAGTCTGCAGATCGGCACACTCCAGAATGCTAAGCACCCGGTGCTCCCAAGGATGGATCTTGAAGTCACTGCCTATGTGGCTAGAATTGGTCGTGATAGTGTATGCGGGTCTGTCCGAAGTCATTCGCCGGTAGCTTGAGTGGAAGCCCTTGATCAACGAAGGCTGGCCATTCCTTTCTACATACGGCCTATTGCGCATAGTGCCATTGCAAGAGGGGCATACTACTCGTCCCAACTCAACTGGCTCATACTCGCAGGATGGACAGGTATCGTTTTCGTAGGCACTTTGTCCCGAATGCGGCGGTATCTGGCTAACTTGCAGGTAGCGATCTTCGCCGTAGTCGGGAACGAAGTGTAACGGGTGTGTTCCAGAGGCCGCATCCTTGGATTTGGAGTCCAAACGCTCGTATTTCACTTCCTCGAACCATTCCCTCACGCTCATCCACGACTGCGTTCCGTTTCCCGCCCTCTCCCCATGAGTTGGACACGGCCACAGACTACGACCTTCTGTGGCCGTTCGATTAAACCAAGGCTCGTTCTTGTGAACTGCCACGACCAGAGCACGCCTTCTGACCTGGGGAATCCCATAGTCAGCTACATTCACCACTCCTGGGAACAGTTCATATTCTTCCTTTAGACCATTACGAAGGAGGTCGACTATCTCCCCTTTGTCTCCTTTATACTCAACATTGAGAGTCAACACCTGCCGAACATTTTCGGCGACGATTATTCTCGGCTTAAGCAACCGGGCGAGCGGAATAACTTCGAGTATGAGTCGATTCTTCTCTTCTAGTGCATTTGCCTTGGTCGTCTGCCGCTTACCCCGACTTGGGTTAGAGCTACTCATGCCTTGACACGGGGGCGTGGCTACCAAGAGATCAAGTCGCTGCGGCGTACTTTTGTTGTAGGCTTCGGCGATCTTGTCATGGCTTTTGCGGACATCGTCAGTAATCCACGTTGAATTGGGAAAGTTATCTGAACCAACGTCAGCCCGTCGCTGATCCACCTCGACTTGTACAAGAAACTGGAACCCTGATAACTCGTACCCTATGTCGCTAAGCCCAGCTCCAGAGAACAAGGATATCCCAGTCCTTGGCACAGCAAGCTCCGGCCTCTCCTCCTGCATCACGAAATCTCTGAGTGTCAGGTTAGGCATCCTCATCTCCGGCGGTTTGGTCAGGATCTCCTGAAGATGCTGCTCGAATTATAGGTACCAGCTTTTCGACAGTCTGCGTGAGCGCCGTTTTGGTTCGGACATCGTGTTCAGGAACACGGAGCACTTTCCAGCCTTGGCTCCTGAGAGTTGCCGTGACTCGTTGGTCACGTTTCCTGTTGGTGTCTATCTTGTTTACCCAGAACGCACCGCTCTGCTCAGGAGACTTGCCGCACTTAGGGCACCCATGCCAGAAACATCCGTCGACAAAAATGAGGATCCTCTTTCTTGGGAACACCATATCCGGATTCCCGATGATCTTCTCGCCTGTCACAGACTTGTAGCCTTCATGCGTAAAGTACCGGATCCCTTGTCGCCACAACCCAGATGCCAATACCCGCTCAGGAAAAGTTCTCCCACGGTTATGTGCCATGGCCTTGTATCTCTGTTCCGGAGTCATCACATCATTGCGCAAGTGTTACTCTTCCTCGACAGATAGTTCTGGGAGTTCTCCCTGCATTACCCTCACCACCGTAAGGAAGTCTTCGTGACTACGGTCTGTTGCTTGAAGGAGATCATGCCATGTCTTGTGGGATACATCAGTGTCGGTTCGTATTGTGTTCTTTTGCAGATCGCTGAGATTCAGGGAGTCGCACACGATCGTCAGCTTAGCGTTGGGGAAAGCCATTTTGACCTCGGTGGTGTTGTCAATGAAATTCCTTACTGCCACTAAGTAACCGAATGCTCTATCGAATTCAGCGTCAGTCAGCGCGTGCTGAGGGCGCTTAATTTCAATCACCTCCAGCGATCCGATGTGATTGAGCATTACGAAGTCAGGCTGCTTGGTCGGGTCGTCTATAGCAGAAGTACTAATCTCTTCCTGATAATTGGCAGAATACCAACTCTCGAAGTTCAAACGAGTTGATGCGAGAGTCTGGTTGAAACTCAACGGCGTCCAATCAGGATAGAGTATCCATGGAGCCTTCTCGACAAGTCTTTGCAACTGCCTCTCGTGCGCAGACGGTTCTGACACTAGCCTGCGTAGCTGTTGCACTGCTTCAACCCGCTCTCTAGCAACCTGACCAAGGGAGTACATCTCGACTACCCGAGCTCTTTCAAAAAGGTCGACTATCGCCTCTATAGGTCCGGTGGCCTTAGATGCGATCTCATCTAGCGTGTCTAGCAAAGTTCGGTGCGGGCCTAAGGTGAACGCCAAGTTGACGACACGCTCCACGAACTCAGGGTCTCGGATCGAGTCTCGATCAGCACGCGTAACCATTGACCTTGCAGTTCTGATCACGGATTCTCGAACATCACGATCATTAGGCAAGGCCCTCTCAAGTCGTGCCTGCAGTCCCGATATTTCGAGAAATAGGTCCCACACGCGGCGGCCTGCACTGGACTCTGCCTTTGCTGCCAACTCCTTGAGTAATTCATGTCCCCATTCACGAAGCGCAGATCCAACATCAGAGTTCCAGATTATATCTTGCCTGTCGGTTCTAATAAGGTCATCAGTCTCATCAAGCCATTCCGCATGGATTGCTCCCGTCAGGTAGCTCCTCATCTTGAATTCACCGGTGAATCCAGTTTTGATGTCAAAGTCCCTAGTTTGGGCTACGATTTTCCCCCTAGCATAAATGCGAACCCCTGCCATCACTTCATCTTTGTAAGGGTCTTTCGCATAAGCAACCCAGCCGGACACTGGATAGTAGTCATCCCCTACCTTTACTGGTCTGTTATCCACATCAATGCGTGTGCCGTCCATGAAATCCACATTCAACGTGCCGAGTTCAACTGTCTCGTTCTCTCTGGTACTGTCCTCTAGCCTGACGTTCCAGTTGTTCTGGCTTAACCCAAAGCGGGCGGCCAACTGGCGATCCAATTCCTCTCCAGTGGGGACCCGCCTCCGGTCAAAGCGCCTCAGGATGAGCTTAGTGCCTGTTGAACCCGCATAGGTGCCATCGTTCTGTCCAGGTTGTGGATGGTAGGGTTCAATGTTTCCATCCGCATCCATTTTCTCATTCAGAATGTCGTCAAGGTCTAGGATCAGATTAGATACTGGATAACCGTTAGCAGTTCGAACTCCTCCAGCACTTATGACTTCCACTTCATGGCAGATTCCAAAAGGCGCTAGCTTGCCAATTCCCTTCCTACCCATGACTTTCCGTTGGTGTTTCGGCGTTAGCTCATTGCGCCCAACTCGTCGATTGTACCCAACGTTCAGATAATGTTCATTGACCTCTTGTGCGGTCATCCCACTGCCGTCATCCTCAATCACAATCTCAAAGCCTTGGTCTTCCATCTGTCCCATCATTTTCCGGGCTAGGTATCGACCGAAAGGCAGAGTGATCTCCACGTTCTCAGCATCCGCGTCGTAGGAATTGGCTATTAGTTCAGCCAATACTGCGGAAACCCTGTCATACATCTGAATCCCCAGCTTGTCGATAGTCAACCGGGATATCCTCATGGTGTATTTCTTAGAATTCGGTTGCATGGATTCACCTCGACGCATATGAAATGGATATGCCCGAGTCGTATTGTCGGACACCCCACACCTACACCGCCAGCCTCGATCCCGGTGGCCTCTTCTTGCCGCCGTGGACTGAGGGTTCGGCGCACCACTTGGCGGAGAGTCTGCGGACGGCCTGGTACACGGTCTCGTCGAAGCCGAGCAGGTCGCAGATGACGCGGCGGTCGAGGAGGGCGCGGTTGGGATCGGCGTCGGCGAGGAACGCGGGCATGAGATCTTTGTCTCTGAACTCATCGAAGATGGACTCGGCGGTGGATAGCTGGTCGTCGCTCAGCGTTCGGAAGTCGAGGATGGGGAGGGATTCGGCAGAGCGAATGGTCAATCTGGCCTTGCTGGACTGCTGTCTGCTGGAACCCCACCACCATGACACTAGACCTAAAGTGCTGTTACCCCACACTGTAAATGCATAGTCTAATCGTTCGTCTTTGAAAGTCACGTCTGACCATACACTCCCGCTGAGGGATAGTCTCTCAGTAAATGCGACCGCTAAAGGCTGTGAGCCGAATGTGAAGTCCAGATTCAGATGAGTACGACTCGCTGTTGACCATACGACTGCTGCCTTAACTTCCATACCTAGGCGCACTTGTAGCTGCGAGTCCGGGTTACAGACGATTCGAGTTTCGCTCTTGGCGTTATGGTTCCAAAGAGAAGGGTATGTTGCTGTCGCGCTGGGCGTAATCTTGTCGAACGGCCCACGGGGTGGAGGGCCGTTTATATCTCGGTGAACGAGTCCCAGACGGCCGATCTTGCCAAGACGACTGACTGCCAGTTCAACATGTGCAGCAGTCCCAGGCAACCATAGCTTGGAACTCGACATTGCAGCGGCTGTCTGGGCGATGGAGTAGTCTGACACGCGGACCGCGCCCCAAACATCTCCGTTTGGACTGGCTGGGGCCGACAGGACTTCGCCGGCTGGGTTTTCACCTTCCATGAGAGAGTTGCCGCCGTAAGGCCCATCCTCGATTTGCCGGATGTCGCGCTGGCCAACAAGGTCTCTGGACAATGATGCGGCGCTCGCAAAGCCTTGAGGACGCTTGTCAAGCGAGGTGAACTTGCCCCGCTCTCCGGACGCTTCTGTATCCAAGAGCTTGCGGGCGATGACCAAGCATTCAGCCATCCCCGTATCCGAGGAGAAGGACATGTCCTTGCCGTTGGCGGCGATGCTCAAAACTGTCAGGTCTGAGTAACTCCCACCAAGTAACTCTCTGAATCCCTTCCATGAGAGCCCGGCGGACACAGACAGAGGCAGCACCATCGCCAGGACTCCGCCCGGCTTGAGCTTCTTGTCAACGAGAGCGGCGAATGCTGACGCGATGCCGGCGTTGCCGTGGTAGCAGGTGTTCTTGCCGAGCTGGTTTATTCGCTTGCCCATCGCGGTCTGGTCTGCATCGGTCGCGCCAAAGGCAGCGAACGCGGGGTTGGTCACGTCGGCGTGCGCGCCTTCGTGGTTCGTCGCGCGTGTAAACGGTGGGTTCATTATCACCAGGTCGAAGCCATCGTCGGGGATGTCTGCTATGACCTGTGTGGCGGTCTCCTCGCCGACGCTGCCTGTGCGGAGCGCGGGATCGCTCATGTTGAACAGGGTCATCGTCGAAGACGACTGCAACAGCTCCAGTGAGCCGATGGCGACGCTGCGGTCCTCCTGTCGTCCGTAGGCGAGGGTGTACAGCCGCGTCTTGCCGAAGCCGACGTTGGGCTGCGCGCCGGACAGCGTGGAGCCGGTGATGTGGATGGCGGACGGCATCACGTCGCAGCCGTACAGCACCTCCTCCATCATGACGGGGTGAAGCGTGACGAGGTCGCCGCCAGCGCTCTCGTGGCGCGTGGCTATCTGCTCGTACACCGCAGACAGCAGCGCGCCGGTGCCGCACGCGAAGTCGCCGATTCGGAGACTGCCAATAGCGTCGGCGTCCGACCAGTCCACGTCCATCTTCGAGACGGCAAGTCGCGCGAGCAGAGCCGCGGACGCCGGCAGTGTGTAGAAGGTCGCGAGGTACTTGCGGTCGGCAATGAGCCGCTGGAAGATGCGTCCGGTCAGGTCGTGCGCCTGGTTCGCGCCGGTTGCAGCCACGTCCTCGACGGTAGTGCGCAGGTTGGACAGCAGCTGAGACGCCTCAGCCGCGGGAAGCTGCTCTACGATGTCTCGGGCAATGGAGAAGATCGGCCAGTAGTTGACCTTGAGGATCTGTGTCCAGGCGTCGAGAATGTTCGACTTCGGATTCGCGATAGAGGTCGAGCACAGCTGCGACAGCGGCTTCACGTCGTGCAGTCCGGCGAGACGCTCGTGGAACACCATAGCGTTGGCGACGATAGCCCCTGCCATGCGGTAGGTTTGCAACACCTCGGACATTCCGAGCAGGCCAGCGATGCTGGTGACGACGTCGGGCTTGGACTTGGCAAGCTGACCGAGGATGGCGGCGGCGCGGTCGATGCCTTTTTCGAGCGCGTCCGCGGCCTCGTCCACAGCGCGCTGCGGCACGGACACGAGCCGGACGAGGTCCGCGAGGTCTTCGGTAGCCCCGTCGAGCCAGCCTGACTCCGGGAACCGCGTGCCGTCCTGGTAGTGCACGCAGTACGACAGCCGGGCGTCGGAGACGGCAGCGGAGAGGTCGTCGGAGTCTTCGAGTCCGTCCGGGTATCGGAGGGCGATGGCGGCGTCGATGTGTCGAGCCGTGCCTAAGACTTCGAGGCCCAGCCTGTCCTTTGCCTCCTTCTCAGCGGTGTAGGCGGGCATGAACTCGGCTTCGATCACCACCGGGGCGCGACCGGGCGCGGTGATAAGGATGTCCGGCTGAAGAGCGGGGTGATCGACGATCTGCTGGGTATTCTCAGAGCGAACCTCGTAGGTGGGCAGCATCTGTTTGAGAATCCCGCCCAGGACGCTGTTCGCGGTAGGTTCGGTGTGACGTGGCATGGTGTGAGTCTCTTCGCTCAGCCGCTGGACTCTTCTATTCCGCGGATGTCTTCTTCGACCTGGCCGAGCTTCACGTACTCCTCGGACATGAGATGGAAGCAGCGCTGTAGGTAGAGGCTGGCCAGCTGGGCGGCGTTCTCACCGCCTGAGCTGGCGGCGTCGGCGAGGCGGGATACCTGGTGGCTCTCAGGCAGGTGTCGTCCGAGCGCGATGATCTCGGCCCTGGTCTCGCCGGCGAGTGCGATGTCGCCGGTGCCCACGGCATCGCGCAGTCTGCCCACCAGTCTGGTCAGCTCGCTCAGCTTGTCCTGGTCGCTCATGAGTCCGTACAGGACGTCGTTCACGCTCAGGCTGTCGTCATCGACCTCGTCGGCGATCGCGTCGGGCTGCTGGATCTGGTCCGAGCAGAGGTCGGCGTACCAGCCAATCGCCTCGTTGATCGTGCCGAGCAGAGAGGTGACGTCCATCGTCGAGACCGTCCCTCCAAAGATGATGTCGTCCTCACGGGCTTCGGCGAGGTCCTGGATGTAGCTCATGCCGCTGACCGGCTCAGGAGCGGGCGGGAAGGCGAATGCCGAAAGCTCCTTTGCGCCCACTTCGCCGATCTGGTTCATCAGAAACGGCGGGACGTACTTGGACACATCGACCAGGATCGGCAGCACCACCAAGTACGTCGCCAGAAGCTCGCCGGCGTCGTGCGAGCTCTGGAAGTAGATGAGTGCGTGGCCCCTGGGGCTGTCAGCCGAGCCGCGTTCGAAGGTGAAGTCCATATCTTAGTCCACTCGATTCACTGTGTGTTCGGAGCTGCCCATCTCTCGGAATTATACTTAACGATGCTCGAGTGTACACCCTCGGTTCTTTTTCGAGGAGTGAGTGAAGAGGAGTGAGGAGTGAGAGTGGATCGTCGTCAGGTGTGGTGGTTTTCGGCCTGATTTTGGGGGTGGCAGGGGGTGTTGGGTGTGACTCGCACGTTGTGAGTGAGCATGAGGCTGGCTAGCTCATGGCCGTCTATGAGGCGGATGTGCTTGGCTCCGGTCGAGATCGTCTCGGCAGTGTGTCGGGCCGCGGCGGTGAAGTCGGAGGTGGTGATGAAGATGCCCCTGGTCGCGCCGTGGGGGTCGAGACTGCCGGAGAAGTTCCTGATCTCGGGTTCTCCAACCTGCTTGGTCCAGCGTTTGGCCTGGACGTAGAGCCTGTCGAGTCCGAGGGTGTCCTGGTCCATGATGCCGTCTATACCTCCGTCTCCGGCGCGTCCGACGTGGTGGCCGCGTCCGTAGCCCATGTTTTCGAGCAAGTCGAGGACGGTGCGCTCAAAGCGCTGGGGTGGGAGGTGGTGGAGAGTGTCGATGATGTCGTCTGTTTGAGGAGTGAGTGAAGAGGAGTGAGGAGTGAGAGAGGGTTGTTCGACAGGGTCGGGGGCTTCGACGGTCTCGGCGCGGGCGGATCTGCCGAAGCCTCGGTCGAGAAGCTCTCTCGCGGCTGCCATGCGGTGGTGCGGCTTGAAGGTCCTGAGCTCGCCTTCCATGACGTTGACTAGGAAGCGGACGATGGAGCGTCCGTCGTCGGTGTCTTCCCTGATGACCCTGGCGAGCTC
>JAAXHZ010000344.1 GCA_012270625.1 Dehalococcoidia bacterium
TGTTCGGCGACCGTGACAGAGATGAATTGGCGATGCTGGCGTGGTCCCAATTCAACAGCGAGCCCGAAGATGAGGAATGGTTGGCGTCATGGTCGAAGACGTAGTTGAAGCGCCAATCTCATTCACAGACTTCAGCGGTGGCAAAGTGCGTCCCGTTCTGATACTCGCAGATGTGGGAATGGATGACTGGATAGTATGTCCGCTCACCAGCGGACGGCAGAGGCGATCTGACGACATCCCAATTGCAAGAAGTGACGTGCAGCCCGGATCTCTGCTGCGCAACAGCTGGGCGCGTGGCAGCAGACTCTATACACTCAACGAGAGAGTATTCGGACGCACTCTAGGCTCTGTCTCAAGCGCAAAGCTGACCGAAGTCGTTGCAGCAGTACGCAGCCTGTTCTGAGCGACACTGACCTTCCCTTGTCCACATGGATGCGCACTCGTTCAGTTCTCTTCTCCGATTTACCTGCTTTGCCATTTATGAGCAGAACTGAGTAAAAATACTCAATTCATTGAGTACTCTGTATATGTCCCCTGTGAGTTCATTCGGCATTTGCGCGTCCAAGTCATCCCTTCAACCAAAGGTCAAACCAGCTAGTGCCATTACGCGTCGATCAAGACACCCGGGTTCAGTATCCCGTTGGGGTCTAGCGAACGCTTTGCGGCGCGGAGCGCGGCGGCGAACGGGTCGGGGCGCTCCTGGTCGTACCAGGGACGGTGGAGTCTGCCGACGGCGTGGTGATGGGTGATGGTGCCCCCAGCTTCGATGATAGCGTCCGACGCGGCCTTCTTGATCGCCGCCTGCTGAGCCGTGTAGTCGCCGCTCCTGTACGCTCCAGTGTAGGTGTAGTAGGGCGCGGGACCGTCTGGATAGACGTGGGTGAACCGGCAGTTGAGCGTTCCACCGCCGCACACGTCGTCCAGCGCTCTGCCCATCATGTCGCGCACGTGAGAGTCGAGCTTGGGCCACTTGTCCCACGTTACGGCGGTCTCGACCGTGCCGGTTACGAGTCCGAGTCCAGCCGTCAGCCCGCCTCCGACGTTTATGAAGGCGTTGCGCCATGCGCCGACCGCTCCGCTCCTGCCCGTCGGCCTGCCGGAGCCGTCGTCGATCAGTATTTCATCGTCTTCGATCATGCCACCCGCGGCTCTCGCAATCTCGACAGCGGTGCGGATGTTCCAGTCCTGCGGAAGCTCTGCCGACTCGAACCCGACGATCAGCAGTGACCTGACACCGTCCATTCCGGCGGCGTCCTGAGCCAGCTCAGGATCGAGAACGCGCAGGTTGGCGGGCCATAGCTTGGCCTGTACGATCTGCCTCGCCACGTCCCAGGTCTGCTCCCATGTGTCGAAGGTCACTCCCGCGGTAGCTCTGAACCTGGGTCGGGCCTGGATGCGCATCCACGCTTCGGTGATTATCCCCAAGATACCCTCGCTGCCGATCGCGAGCCGGTTGGGGTCTGGCCCGGCTCCGCCTCCAGGCAGTCGTCTGCTCTCCCACCAACCCGTGGGGGTGAACATCCTGACCGACTCCACGAACTCGTCGATGTGGGTGTGGTTAGTGGCGTAGTGACCTCCCGACCGTGTGGCGATCCAACCGCCCAGGGTCGAGCCGGTGAAGCTCTGCGGATAGTGCCTGAGAGTGTACCCGTGAGGTCTGAGCTGATTCTCCAGGTGGGGGCCAAAGACACCCGTCTGTATGCGCGCGGCGCGGGACGATTCGTCGATCTCCAGCACGCGGTCGAACTCGTCCATGTCTATCGTTACGACCCCGTCTGCCTCCGGGGGAGTGACTCCGCCGACCACAGACGAGCCGCCTCCAAACGGGACCACGACGTGCCCTTCCGAATCGCACCACTCCAGCACGCGCTCCAGCTCGGTCTCGTTACGTGGATGAGCTACCGCGTCAGGCGGATTCGGGAAGCGCCCCTCGACCGCTGCGGGATCTCGATCGTCCGCGCTGTACGAGTGCAGGGCGCGCTCATAGTTGTCAGTGAAGCAGAATCCGGCGACAGAGCCCGGCGCCCGAATGCGAGGCGGTCTGAGCTCCAGGTCTTCGGCCTTCGGGATGGGTGGAGCAGCGATCCGGGTACCGAATCGCTCAGATAGCTGTGCGGCGTGCAGAGCGCGCTCCGCGTCCGTCGGCTCCTCGGACTGGAGTCCCCACGTCCAGAAGCTCCGCCTCGGTCTGTGAGTTGAGGTCATGTCACGTATTCCTGCTAGCTGGCTGGGAGAATGGTAGCCGCAGACGTGTACTGCGGCAAGGACTGCCCACTACTCCCTATCCCCGGCGCGAATGCCGAAGGCCACTGGTATCGCAGCGAGAGGGGCCGCCGCGCCCAAGTAGAAAGGCGCGCCAAGGTCTGCGAAAGCTCCAGATACGCCGCCGGACACTACAGATCCTAGGAAAACGCCCAGGGAGTAGATGGCGTAGAAGATGCCGAACGCCGTTCCTCGCCGACTTCTGCCAGCCTGCTCGGCGACCGAGACGCTGAGAGACGGGAACAGCAGACCGAATCCAAGTCCGAATATGAGCATGGCCGCGTAAATTGCGGTCGTGCTCCCACCCAGGACGGCCAACGTGAGGCTGCTGACTCCGAGGAAGCCGAGGCCGCAGACCACGGTGAGAGATCGAGACCCTTCATCCATAGTTCGGTGGGCTGGACTCGCCATGACCACCGTCGCGACCAGCGAGAACGTCGCAAATGCGATACCCGACATCCTTGCTGATCCTCCCATTTCCTCCACGACGATCGGAAGGTGATTGATGAGCGCGCCGATACCGAACGTCATCACCAGAACCGACCAGAACACCCTGAGCAGAACGCCGTTGCGTGCAAGCGCAGACACCGTCTGCCGGTCCTGTGGAGGCTCACTAATCGAGTGTGACGAGCCGGGTACCAGAATCCAGAAAGCCACGGCGGCCAGAAGCATTAACGTCGCGCTTGTGGCGAACACCGCCTCAAAACCCAACAGCTCGCGGATGCCTCCAGCGAGCGGCGGGCCGATAACCGCAGACACAGCTATCAGCGAACCGCTGATACCCATCGATCTGACGCGCTGGCTTCTGGAGCGGTCTCCCAGCATTGCGAACGCGCCCGGCGCGAGGACACCAGCGAACAGCCCGTGGAATGCTCGCAGAATGAGTAGCTGCGCTGGTGTATCTACGAGAGAGTACGCGTACAGCGACACTGAAGTCAGCAGCATTCCGACGATGACAAGACGCTTGCGGTCCATCCTATCCAGCAGAGCTCCGGCTCCCAGGTTGCCCAGGAGGTTAGCCGCCGAGTACATCCCGACCGTGACGCCGATCATCGCCGCCTGCGCACCGAGCGAGCGGGAGTATGTGGCAATCACCGGGAGCTGCATGAACAGGTCCATGAACGCGACCAGCGCCACGGCCCTGATGGTCCACATCACCAAGGGGCTGGACTGTGTCCGCGCTTTTGAAGTCAATTCATGTATTCTCTGCGGTCTCTGCAACAAGCACCATATTTTAGGGTATCAGGGCGGGGCATGTGTAACTGCACTTATGCAGTTTTCAGTGGTTAGTGGCTGGAGCCGCCGCATAGTCTATAATCAAGTCGAATATCTTCCAGTGTCTCAGCCCATATACAGTCCTATGTCCACTCAGCAAGAAAGCTCAGACATCTACGGTCAGTCTGTTGTATTCGACGGACTGAACGTCAGCAACTGGGACAGCCCTGACGTGTTCCGAAGCCTGGACGCGGGCAGGGTGACGGGCATAAACGCCACAATGGCTATCTGGGAGAACTTTCGCGAGGCGATGGACAACCTCGCGGGCTGGGTGCACAGGTTCGAGACCCACCAGGACACCCTGATACAGGCGCGCACCTCGAACGACATCCTGCAGGCCAAGGAGCAGGGCAAGGTCGGCGTCGTGCTCGGCTGGCAGAACTCATCGCCCATAGAGAACGACCTAGACCGGCTCGCGCTGTTCCACACACTGGGCGTCAGAATTATCCAGATCACCTACAACGAGCGTAACCTGGTCGGCAACGGCTGTTACGAGCGAACGGACGAGGGACTGAGCAGGTTCGGACAGGACCTTGTCAGGGAGATGAACCGACTCGGCATCCTGATAGACCTGTCGCACGTCGGCGACCGGACGACGCTCGACGCGGCTGAGCTGTCCGAACAGCCCGTGGCCTGCACTCACGCGAACGCGCGCGCCTTCTTCGACCATCCCAGGAACAAGACTGAGGACGCGCTCAGGCTGATCACGGAGCGCGGCGGCGTGATTGGCGCCAACGCCTTCCCGCCTTTTCTGCGCAACGGGTTTGAGTCCACGATCCATGACTACGTCGACGCCATAGACGATCTTGTCGAGCGCGTCGGCATCGATCACGTCGGAATCGGCACCGACTACACGCAGAACCAGCCCAAGGCATTCTTCGATTGGATATTCTCCCAGCAGGGCACGAAGCTGATGGACGTCTCGGACGCCTACCCTGAGAATCTGCTGCATCCGTCCGGTATGGAGACTCCAGACAGCCTCTCTAACGTCGCGACTGAGCTCCAGCGGCGGGGATACCGCACCGAGGACATCGCGAAGATACTCGGCGGGAACTGGCTGCGGCTGTTCTCACAGGTATGGGGCAAGTAGGCGATTTGGCGTCCGGCTAGATCACGCGCCTGGAGCGTCTGCCTGATCTATGAACCTGCCGACCTCGAAGTTGAAGACGCTGGGGTTCTCGTAATAGACAGAGTGCCCGCAGCCCGGCACGCGGATTAGCTCCGAACCCGGTATGTGACTCGAAGCCGCCTCGAGGACATGCGGGGGAGTGATGTCGTCTTCCTCTCCCACGATGAACAGAGTTGGGACCTTCAGGTTGGCGAGCTCCGCGCCTCTTGGGCCGCCACTCAGAACGCCCGCGATCTGTGGTCTGGGTGGATTGGTGCGCGAGATCTGCAGGTACAAGTTTGCCAGCTCAGGCTGGCGCGCTCCGAAACTTCCGGCAACCGCGCGGAATCCGATCTCCCGCGTCGTGGGCTGGCTGTCGCGCCACTCGGCCAGCGCCTGCTCCACGTCGGGTTCGCCCATTCCGCCCGTGGTGTCGGCCAAGACGAGGCTGCGTGTCCTCGTTGTGTACTCGACCGCGAATCCGAGCGCGGTGCGCCCTCCCATCGACTGGGCGACCAGATGAGCCGATTCTATCTCCAGATGATCGAGCAGAGCGGCGAGGTCATCGACGAATGACTTCATGCCGGGCCCGTCTGCCACGTCGTAGCTGTGTCCGAAGCCCCGGTGGGAGAACGTGATGCAGCGGTAGTTCTCGGAGAAGTACGGTATCTGCTGCCACCATGAGAGCAGATTGCCGCCCGCGCCGTGACAGAAGACGATCGCCTCACCCGCACCATACTCCTGGTAGTCGATCTCGATTCCGTTTATGGGTACTCGCGGCATTTGGGCTGCTCCTTTGTTCGTGCGCTAACACAGCCGATCATGCCATCCAGAGAGACACGAAATCGGCGTTCTTCGCTTTACACTAATGTAGTGTACATTACTCACGTGAACTGTCTTGGGGAGGGGACCATGCTAAAGAGCATAACCCTGAGCGCCGATGAGAACCTGATCGCTGACGCCCGCAGACGAGCAGCGGCTGAGAACACGACACTGAACGCTCAATTCCGGCTCTGGCTCGAAGACTACGTCGGACGTGAGCGGCAGGCAGCTAAGGCTATGGAGACTATACGTGAGCTCCAGGGGAAGCTTCGTACAGGCGGACGCAA
>JAAXHZ010000345.1 GCA_012270625.1 Dehalococcoidia bacterium
GCCGCGGCCATTGGAGCCTACGGTGTCTTCTACCTGCGCTCTCACGACAATCTTGGCGGCATCTACGAGGTCAACCAGCCCATCCTCAACCTCCTGTTCGCGGCGGTGACCGTTGGAGTCGTCGCGTGGTCGTTCCACACGAGCTTTGGCTCCCGCCTGCGGAGCCGTCTCAATCCGACCGGGGTTCACGTCATCGGCTTGCTGATCGGCGCGGCAGCTGGCGTGTATATGGGTATCGTGCTGAGCTTCCCAGCCGAGATCAACATCCTGCTCAGCCCTGCCGTCGGCGTGGTCGTGGCTGTGGGTGTGGTGTGGGCTCTCTACGGTGGGTACAGGAGTGTGTTCTCCACGGCCAGCGCCATACCTATCCTGGTCATAGGCGCGGTAGCCGGAGTCGCGCTTGGGGTGTACTGTGGCCTCCTCGTGGCCGACTCACCCGGTTCCGAACTGTATCTTAGCTGGGCTGTCTCATGTCTTCTGGCTGGTATCGTGGGACTGGCGCTGTACAGGGGACTGTACGTGTACATGCGGGAGCGGGCAAGGTCTCCGCTAGTGATGCTCGTGGCCACGCTCGGCATTCTGCTTGCCATCACCGCGTTCACCACGATCATCTTTCAGGGCACGGGGCGTCCGCTGCCCGACGCCTTCGGCAGCGCCCCTTGGAAGGTTGCCGGCGCCAACATCAAGGGTTTCAACATATTCACCATCGGCGTAGCTCTGGTTGGATTCGTCTTTCTCATCTTCCTGCTCAAGAAGACAGCTTTCGGGAAGGCGGTGCGGGCGATCGGGGACGACGAGGAGGTATCGAAGGTCGTGGGGATCAACACGACCGTGATCATCTCGGTAGTCTTCTTCATGGGAGCGGTGTACGCGGCTGTCGCGGGCATTCTGAGCGGACACGATACGGCCATTCAGCCCAGAATGGGCCTGCTGCTGCTGCTGAAGGGGTGGATAGCCTCAGTCGTCGGCGGCATCGGGAACATGTACGGCGCGATCGTCGGTGGATTCGCACTCGGACTGATCGAGCAGTTCGGCATCTGGGACCTGGCCGGAGAGTGGAAGGATGCTATCTCGTTCATCCTCCTCATCCTCTTCTTGTCCTTCTGGCCCAACGGACTGCTGCCCAGAAAGTAAGCATATATCCTCAGAGGCAGATAAAAGACGCGGGTAGCTCCGGTCCTCAGAGGTATAAAGAATTGTTGATGAACAGACAGCTCTTTAGGGACTTCGCAGCCCTGTTCAGCGACCCCCGCAGCTTCTGGCAGTCGTCCAGGGGCAACGTCCAGTTGTGGGCAAACCTGTTCGTCATAGCTTGGGCCGCCGGGTTCATGCTGTGGCAGGGCGTCGGATTTGCCATCACCGTGGGCACGGTCTTCGCAATCTGGGCCATACTTGCCGTCAGCCTGAACCTCGTCGTCGGATTCACCGGCCTGCTGTCGGTGGGTCATATCGGCTTCTTCGGCATCGGCGCATACTCGATGGCGATACTCAGCTCCGATCCCGCCTACGAGCAGCTCCGCACCGAGGCGATACCAACCTTTGCGTGGCCCTTCTTCGCCGCGCTGCCCGTGAGCGTGCTTCTGGCGGGGCTGGTCGCGGTCATAGTCGGTGTGGTGTTCAACCGATTCAGAGATGACATCTACGTGCTCGTCTCATTCGGATTCGCGATCATTGCGTTCAACGTGTTCCTGAACTGGCGCGGCCTCACCAGGGGCGCGTTCGGAATCCATGAGATCGCCCGGCCCGAGATAGGGGGCTGGACGCTCGACGGCGAGCTGGAGTTCCTGATCTTCGTGCTGGCTTTCCTCGCCGTAGTCATGCTGATAGCGTGGTTCATAGTGACCTCTTCGTTCGGAAGGGTGCTCACCGCTATCCGGGAGGACGAGCAGGCGATAGAGGTATTCGGCTACCAGGTGACGCAGTACAAGCTCGCCATATGGGTCATATCGGCCATGATGGCGGGTCTCGCGGGCGGCCTGTTCAGCAGCTGGACCAGCTTCATAGACCCATTCTCGTTCATCCTGCTCGAATCGATTCTGCTGATATCCATCGTGATACTGGGAGGACTAGCCACGATCTGGGGTTCTCTGCTCGGCGCGATGGCGTTCGTCCTGCTCGAAGAGGGGATGC
>JAAXHZ010000346.1 GCA_012270625.1 Dehalococcoidia bacterium
GTGCCCCGGTTCGAGTCCGGGCAGGGGTACTTTTTCCGACCTAACCCGACTATGGACAGAATCCGAGCGTCGGTCACTCCCTTTGGCAACCATTGATCCTTACCATTTCCACGACGTACCAGCCTGCTACGGATCTTGGGTTCTTGCTGCACAAGAGCCCCTCCCGATTTCAGTCGTTCAACCTCGCGTTCGGGCGGGCTGATGTCTTTTACCCCGAAGCGGATAGCCACCGCTGCACGGTAGCGCTTCTGCTGAACATCGACCCGGTGGGGCTCGTAAGACCGAAGCCCGGTACCCCTAATGCCAGGGACTTGCACACTCAGTATGTGAACGACCGTCCCTACGTCGCCTCATCACACTTAAGCGTGGCGATTGCCTCGGTATTTGGCAGCGCGCTCGCAGGAAAAAGCAGAGACCGGCCAGATCTCACATCAACGGCTATCCCGCTGGAAGCCTACGTCCCAGTGGTGCCCTCCAGCGAGGGAGCCGACCTGATCAGGAAGCTGTTCGAGCCGCTTGGCTATAGGGTTGAGGTTGAGGGCCTCCAGCTGGATGAGCGTTTTCCCCAGTGGGGCGCCAGTCAGTACTTCAGCGTGCGCCTCGCGTCAGCGACCCGGCTCCGAGACCTGCTCGCCCACCTGTACGTACTTCTACCCGTCCTCGATGACGACAAGCACTACTGGGTCAGCGACGATGAAGTGGCCAAGCTGCTGCGCTTCGGCGAGGGGTGGTTGGGCAGCCACCCGCTGCGGACGCTCATATCGGGGCGCTACCTCAAGCATCAGCGCAGCCTTGTTGATCAAGCGCTGATCCAACTGCTTGACGCTGGTCAGGCTGATCCAAGCACCGCTGCCACACGGCACCAACAGGAAGAAGAGCAGCTCGAAGCTCCCCTACGATTGGGTGAGCAGCGTACACAGGCAGTGCTGGGCGCGCTCCGTGACAGCGGCGCGTCCAAAGTGCTCGATCTCGGGTGTGGCGAGGGGAGACTGATCCGCGGACTCCTCGAGGAACCTTCGATTCGATCGATAACCGGCCTGGACGTCTCACATCGGGTGCTGGAAACAGCGCGCAGGCGTTTGCGCCTCGACAGGCTGCCCACTCAGCAGCGGGATCGCGTCACCCTGCTGCACGGATCGCTTACCTACACGGACAGACGGCTTTCAGGTCACGACGCAGCAGTAGCTATGGAGGTGATCGAACACGTAGATCCCACGCGGCTTGACGCCTTCGAAGAGGTCGTGTTCGGGACCGCGAAACCCAATACCGTCATCATCACAACGCCCAATGCCGAGTACAATGTGCTGTTCGATGGACTGCCCGCTGGAACATTCAGGCACAGGGACCACCGCTTTGAATGGACGCGAGGGGATTTCCAAGACTGGTCGAGTCAGGTGGCGAACCGCCGCAAGTGCGATGTACGTTTCGAGGACATCGGCCACGCCCATCCCACCCATGGCGCACCGACTCAGATGGCTGTCTTTACGCGATGAAGATCACGATTCCTGAGCTGTGTCTCGTCGCGCTCATCGGTCCCACAGGCTCCGGGAAGTCATATTTTGCCTCCCGCCACTTCAAGCCCACCGAAGTGGTCTCCTCGGACGCCTGCAGGGCGATGATTGCGGATGACGCCAACGACCAATCCGTAACGTCCGACGCCTTTGAGGTGCTCAACTTCATCACAGCTAAACGCCTCCAAGCCGGACGCCTTACCGTCATCGATGCCACCAGCGTACAGCGGGAAGCGCGGAAGTCTTTGGTGGAACTTGCCAGAGAGCATGACTGCCTGGCAGTGGCTATCGTACTGAATATGCCGGAGGCGCTGTGCGTGGCTCGCAACAGGGAGCGTCCCGACCGGTCGTTTGGGCGTCGCGTTGTGCGTCGGCAGGCCGAACAGCTCAAACGGTCGCTGCGCCGGTTGAAACGCGAGGGCTTCAGGCATGTGTTCATTCTCAACTCCCCTGAAGAGGCAGAAGCGGTCACCATCGAGCGGCTGCCAATGTGGACCAACTTACAGCACGAGCACGGGCCTTTCGACATCATCGGTGACGTACATGGGTGTTTCGATGAGCTAGTCACTTTACTAGAACGCCTGGGATACCGGTTGGAGACTCGCTTAGACGCCTCTGGGGAAAATTCGTTCTCCGTAACGCATCCGCAAGGACGAAAGGCCGTATTCGTCGGCGATCTTGTGGACCGCGGCCCAGGTGTTGTCAACGTGCTTAAGCTCGTAATGTCCATGACAGCGGACGGAGTAGGGCTTTGCGTGGCGGGCAATCACGAGTCCAAGCTCGTCCGCAAACTCCGGGGCAGGAATGTGCAGGTATCCCACGGACTGGCGGAATCCCTCGCACAATTGGAAATGGAGTCTCAGGAGTTTCGGCAGCAAGTCACCGAGTTCCTGGATAGACTGATAAGCCACTACGTTCTCGACGACGGGAACTTGGTGGTGGCCCACGCGGGGATAAAGGCGGAGTATCAAGGCCGCGCGTCAGCCCGTGTCCGGGATTTCTGCCTGTATGGCGAGACCACCGGGGAGACGGACGAATTCGGACTGCCGATACGCGCCAACTGGGCGGCCGACTATCGCGGGAGAGCTACGGTCGTATATGGCCATACCGCAGTGGTGGAACCTGCCTGGCTTAACCGCACTGTTAACATCGATACAGGCTGTGTCTTTGGCGGCAAGCTGACAGCGCTGCGTTACCCGGAAAGGGAACTCGTGTCGGTTCCGGCGGCACGGGTCTATTATGATCCGGTGAGGCCCTTGGCCGACGCTGCCCAGTCGGGAGAGGCCACCGCTCCAGACGGCGCTCGGCCGACGAACATCCTTGACATAGACGACGTGATCGGGAAGCGTGTTGTTTCGACACGGCTCCGCGGCAACATTACAGTACGAGAAGAGAACGCCGCCGCCGCGCTCGAGGTAATGAGCCGATTTGCCCTGGACCCCCGATGGCTGGTCTATCTCCCACCCACAATATCCCCATGCGAGACATCGGGACTCCCTGGCCTGCTCGAACATCCGAACGAAGTGTTCACCTACTTCCGCAACAGCGGCGTGTCCAACGTGATCTGCGAAGAGAAACACATGGGCTCACGGGCTGTCGCAGTGGTTGGTCAAGACGCCGCAGCCATCGAGCGGCGCTTCGGCATCACCGGCGATGGTATCGGCGTCTGCTACACTCGTACGGGACGAAGGTTCTTTGAAGACCGTGCTCTTGAGGCGGAGTTCCTGGAACGTGTCCGTGCGGGTATTTCGGACGCAGGTCTTTGGGATGAACTGGGAACCGATTGGGTGGCGCTGGACAGCGAGCTTATGCCGTGGTCCCTCAAGGCGCAAGAGATGCTCCGCGAACAGTACGCCGCGGTTGGCGTGGCAGCGCAGACCAGCCTCACAGTCGCCAAATCTCTCCTCCGGAAGACAGCGGCCCGTGGCATCGACGCCGCTGATGCCCTGGACAAGGTCGAGGAGCGGCTCAGCCTCGCCCAGCTCTACAGCGCCTCGTATGCCCGGTATTGCTGGCCAGTGACGTCGATCACTGATATCCAATTTGCGCCCTTCCACTTGCTTGCGAGCGAAGGCCAGCTGCACACCGATAAAGACCACCTATGGCACATGAACATGGCCACTCGATTGCACCAAGCCGATCCGACGTTTTTCCGGAATACTCGACATGAGGTTGTGCGCCTAGATACGTCCGATGAGTCTGAGGCCACACACTGGTGGGAGGAG
>JAAXHZ010000347.1 GCA_012270625.1 Dehalococcoidia bacterium
TCCTGCCTGGCTTAGCTTCACAGCCGGCGCCAACACCCTCATCTTTAGCGGCACACCCCTGGAATCCGACACGCCGAGTACCCTCACCGTCCGCATCACCGCCACGGACGACGGCGAACCGCAGAAATCGGCATCAGCAACGTTCACCATCACGGTTCAAGAGGTCAACGACCCGCCTGCGACGCCATCGCTGGCAGACCAAGCGGCGACAGAAGATCTGGCCTTCAGCTACACCGTGCCAGAGGTATCCGATCCCGAGGGACACTCGGTGGCCTACAACGCTATGTTGGACGACGACAGCGCCCTCCCTGCATGGCTTAGCTTCACTCCTAGCTCTCGCACCTTCAGCGGTACGCCCCTGGAACAGGACACACCGGCCACCCTCACCATACGAGTCACCGCCAAGGACAACGGCACCCCGCCAGCGATGGCTAGCGATACCTTCACGCTGACGGTAAGCGAACGCAATGACGCGCCTATCGCTGGAAACGACACTGCGACGGTCGCTGAGGGCGGAGCCGTGAGTATCGCCGCCTCAACGCTGCTGGCCAACGACTCAGATCCAAATAACGACACTCTTACCATCACTTCTGTGAGCGATGCGGTCAGTGGTTCGGTCATCCTCTCCGAGGATGGTGGGACGGTCACCTACACCCACAACGGCTTGGAGACCATATTGGGCGGATTTACCTATACCGTCAGCGACGGTTCAGCTACGGGCACTGCTACGGTAGTCATCACCGTAACGCCCATCAACGACCCGCCAGAAACGCCATCGCTCACGAACCAGACAGCCACGGAGGACGAGCCGTTCAGCTACGCCTTCTCCATGGTCTCCGACGCGGAGGGCAACGGCATAACCTATGAGGCAAGTCTTACCGACAGCAGCGCCCTCCCCGGATGGCTCAGATTCGATGCTGACACTCGCACCTTCAGCGGTACGTCCCTGGAACAGGACACGCCGGACACGCTCATCATACACGTCACCGCCAAGGACGACGGCACGCCGCCGGAATCGGCATCCGCAACTCTTACTATCACGGTGGAAGAGGTCAACGACCCGCCCGTAGCAATGTCGCTATCGGACCAGACCACATTTGTCGGTGATCGCTTCAACTACACTGTGCCGGAGGCGTCGGACCCAGAGGGCGGCACGCTCACCTACGATGCGTTTCTAGGCAATGGCAACAACCCTCTGCCACGCTGGCTGCGGTTCGACAAGAACAACAGGAACTTCAGCGGCAGGCCTCTGGAAGCGGACATGGCCACACATGAGATCATGGTCTCTGTCTCCGACGACCTCTACACTAGAAGCGCCACCTTCCAGCTGTCCGTTGTCCTACCGGAGAACCGCTCGCCCACGGCGCCCACCTTCCATCCTCAGACCGCTACCGAGGACCGTTTCTTCTTCTACCAAGCACTGGCCTTCTACGACCAGGACGGCGACGCGCTTACTCATAGGGCTACCCTGTCC